>JAZDJA010000066.1:0-4878 GCA_043804415.1 Candidatus Latescibacterota bacterium
GATGAAGTAAAGAAGCGGTTCCTGAACGAAGGGGCGGAGGCAGACTATATGGGCCCGGCCGAATTCGGCCCATTTATTACACGAGAGATCACCCAATGGACACGGGTCGTCAAGGAGGTGAACATCAAAGTTGAGTAGAAGCAAAGTAACCTCACCCCCCGACAATCGCTCCGGATTATGTGAGAATTGAGGGGAGTAATCTCGAATAAAGGGTTGGGTCTGTGACCCCAAGGTCAAAAGTGAAAATCCTCTTAAAATAATCATACATATCTAGATGTTAGGTGAAATAGCCTGATTCCTTGAAATCGAATTCCAACCGTATTTCCAACCTGTCATGGCAATAATAGAGATAACGCTGATGATGTTCAAACTCCGTCACCACGCACTCCAGCCACGCGACGATCTGCTGCTGTGGTTCGAGGTTAGCGAGGGAGCGGGCTTGACGTTCAGACGTGGGAATCGTGCCCGTGGGCACGTTTTTGACATTATCAACCGTCTCTACCGATGTAATGAGCCTACGGGCATAGTTGCTTGCAAAATCCCACCTCTTTCGGCAACACTCCTCGAACGTCTGATCGGCATCGGCAACCGTGCGCCCTGATATCCCAACGACAACAGCAAATTGATCCCGTGACTGACCCTTGGCGGCTTCAGGTAAATTTTCCTTAGGATGAGGATATCTCCCTCCAGTGCTTGTCACCATTCTTTCTCTCGCCTACTTCTCGTACTCCGGCTTCAATTCCACGGCCAATGCCGCCCCCGCCCGAACATTTCATCAAGATCTGTCATGACGCAATATCCCAGACCACGCGATCCCAACTCGCGATAGGATCGTTTGCCAGCATCGCCGCAACTTGGTCGCGCAAGCCCGCCGGTACGTCCGTGTCGTCGCCCTCCATTTCCTCGGCGAACTCCTCGATCTTGGCCTGAATGCGATTCAAGAACATGGCGCGTTTGTATGCCTCCGCGATCGTTTCCGCGTCCGGTATCAGCTTCGTGACGTTATGCTCCGCGAACTTGTGGTCAAGCCATTCTATGAGCTGTTCGGATGTCATGGCGTTGATTTCGACTCGCTGCCCTACGTAACTCCGATAATGGTTCTCGCTTACCAGCGCGTCTATAAGATCGCAGGCCGCCGCAACCGGTATACCTTTCGTACTCATCAGCGCCATTGAATAGCGTTCGGGAAAGCGTGCGTCTGCCAGGATCTCTGAAAATCCTTCCTTCTCAATGAAAAGCGCGTTGTTGAATCGGTTGGCCGGTCCCTTCGTATCGATCATCTCGTCAATATCCGGAGGGTCCAGGTCGATCTTCGAGAACCACACGGCGGTATACTCCCGCACGGCGCTACCCCCTAAATTTATCTGCCTTTTCGTTTATGGTTCCACGAGATGGCCGCGTGCGGCCCAGGCCACCTTCCACTCCGGGGTGTATTCTTCGAGGTAGTCTTTCAAAAGTGTTTGCGTGAAATAGGCGCTCTTGAGTTCCCGGAGACCTGTTATCTCCAGTATCGCAGGCCGTGCCGCGTACATGATTTGTCGGGCGTTCGCGTAGTATTTCCCGTTGGAACTCGCTTTGTTGTACGCATCTTCCATGACCTCGAAGGCCGCATCTCGGAGGCTGGTACGCGGAGCCTTGTAGCGGAGCTCCTTCAACCTCGACGAAGAAACGCAGTCATTCTTGTCTGCCTGGCGTTTCGCCTTCTTAAAATCCTTCGTAACGCTACTCATCGCTGCTTTTATGTCATCGCTCAGGCTCATAACTCCAACCTCGTCTTCCCGTGGTCCATGAATTCAAACCGTGGCCGTGCTATGTGGACAATGAGAGTGACCGGGTCGTGTTGATCCAGCCGCGCTTCCTGCACGGCCTGTCTCAATACCGGGTCTGGATCTCCGCCTATGACTGGCGGCCAATTAAGGCCGATCACCACGCGCCTTGTCGTGTTGTCGTTTTCGTTGATACCAAAGGTTATTTCCAGCATGTACGGCAGATCCTCGGTACTCTTCTTGCGGATATACTTAATACTGGTTTTAACGACACCACGCGCCACCATCCACGCTGTCAGATGCTCTTCTCCGCTGGTCCCCAGAACAGGCGGTTTCGGCGGTGTGCACGCCGATTGCATACGCTCCAGCAGATTTCTCAGGAACGCTTTGGCAACATCTCCGTCTTTTATGAAGTCGTGCAGGTAGGCGCCGGACCACTCGCCGGTTATCTCTTTCTGCTTCGCCGTTCCAGACAGACCACGGACCTCGGAAACGAACTCTCGCACTGTCTTGACGCGTCCTCCGTTATGTTCGCTTCCGATGTACCCGGCGACCAGATCACTCAAGGTTTCATCGTTGTACCAGTGCGCCGATGTCGGCATGTCCGGTTTCGTAAGGCTCCACAGGCACCCAGGGCCCGGCCTTTTCTTCTTAGCCGGCAGAGGCTTCTCGCCCACTTCCACAACCGGGACTTCCTCAACATCAGTTCTCGACGAGGAACCGATTTATAAAAAAGGGCGGACACCTCGATACATCCCTTTCTCGGTCATCGGCGCCACGCGCTACATCTTATGATCAATATTTCCTGTAAATATCTCCTTGACATACAAGACAGTTTTTCTTACCCTTAGCGGTATCAGTCTGTTTTCAGTTAAGACGTATCGGAATAAAAAAAAGGAGAAAGTTCATGGCTACAACCGAAAATGCAAAAGTTCAGCATGAGTATGGGAAAGATCTCGCCACTTCGACCGATAAGCGATTCAAAAACTTTGCCGACTTGCCAAGAGGCAACGGGAGGCCGGGATCGTGGCGATTCTTGATGCTTTTCCTGGCGTTGCTTTTGTGCTGGATGGTGACTGTCTCCAGCGCCCAGGCGCAACAGCAGTACCCGGTTCGTCCGATTCGGATAATCGTACCCTCTGCGCCTGGTGGTGGCACGGACATAACAGCTCGGCTTATTTCGCCCAAGTTAAGCGAATACTTAGGGCAGCAGGTGATCGTCGAGAACAAAGCTGGCGCAAGCAATATGATGGGTGGGGAAGTTGTAGCACGTGCAAAACCTGACGGCTACACCCTGTTGATGGGTATTTCCACTTTGGCGATCAATCCGGCGATCTACAAGAAGGTGCCCTACGATGCTCTCACGGACTTTGCCCCGATCTCTCTGGTAGTTACACTTCCAAATGTATTGGTTGTACACCCGTCCTTGGGAGTGAAGTCGGTCAAAGAACTCATTTCGTATTCTAAATCTCGACCGGGAAAGATTAATTATGCTTCCGCTGGCCTGGGAAGCAACCCTCATCTCTCGATGGAGGTGTTTCTTGGCATGACAGGGCTGAAGATGACTCATGTGGCCTATAAGGGGTCGGGCCAAGGACTTATTGAAGTCGTTGGTGGGCATGTACCGGTAATGATGCCCGCCATGCTTAGTGGTAGACCCCACATCAAGAGCGGGCAATTGATTGCGCTCGGTGTCACCAGCGCCAGGCGCACGGTGGGTGAGCCCGACATACCGACAATCGCCGAGGCAGGCGTGCCGGGATATGAGTCTGTACAGTGGTTCGGTCTCCTAGCACCAAAAGGGACGCCCCGCGATATCATCACCAAGGTACATGACGCTGTGGTCCGTGCGCTGAAGGATCCAGACATAAGGAAGCACTTAATCAACGACGGCGCCGATCCGGTTGGGAGCTCACCCGAGGAGTTCTACGCTTATATCAAGTCAGAAACGGAAAAATGGGCTAAGGTCGTTCGTGACACCGGAATCGAGCAGCAATAGGTGCCACATTGCCGTATCTAACCCTATTGACAAAGCAATCCAGAGTTAGAAAAAAATAATTTACCAGGGAGGATATCATGGAGGAAATACACGCCACCGCGTGTGCAAGCCATTGTGGCGGCACTTGTCTGATGAAAGTGCATGTCCAAGATGGACTGATCACAAGGATTGAAACGGATGACGGTGAAGAACCTCAGCTTAGGTGCTGTCTCCGATGCAGGGCTTATCGCCAGAGGGTATACGCACCAGACCGTATCCAATACCCTTTAAGCCGTGTAGGCCCCCGGGGGAAGGGTGAATTTAAGAGAATTTCCTGGGATGAAGCTTTAGACCGGGTAGCCGGCGAAATCCGGAGGATCAAAGAGACCTACGGTCCATCCTCCATCCTGTTGAAGACGGGCGGAGGAGATCTCTCCTTTGTAAACGGTGGTGGAAGAATCATAGAAAGGTTGTTAAATATGCTCGGAGGCCACACGGGAACGTGGGGCTCCAATTCCTGGGAGGCAGCGAATTTCGCCTCCGTGGTGACCTACGGCACAATCACTACGGCTAACACCCGGGATGATCTGCTGAATTCTCGTCTGATTATCATGTGGGGCTGGAACCCCACTGAAACAATCCAGAGTACCAACACCAGTTTTTACTTGGCTCAGGCGAAGGAGAAAGGGTGCAGGATCGTCTCCGTGGATCCCAGGTATACGGACACGACGGCCGTGTTTGCCGATGAATGGATTCCTATCCGGCCTTCAACCGATGCCGCCGTGCTCATTGCGATGGCCTGCGTGATGGTGAAAGAAGGCCTGCATGACCAAGCTTTCCTGGACCGCCACACCATAGGCTTTGAAAAATATAAAGATTACCTGCTCGGTGTCGAAGACAATGTGGTCAAGACCCCCGAATGGGCTGAGGAGATTACCGGAATGCCAGCCGCGACGATTGCCCGCCTGGCGCGAGAGTATGCCACGACGAAGCCGGCGGCATTGATCGCGGGTATTGCCCCGGGTAGAACTGCAATGGGAGAGCAGTATCATCGCTCGGCATTGACACTCGCTGCGATGACAGGAAACGTGGGCATACATGGAGGGGAATGTGGAGGGAGGAGCCTGGGGGATC
>JAZDJA010000067.1:0-12002 GCA_043804415.1 Candidatus Latescibacterota bacterium
GAATCAAATCGGTTGCGGTGCGTTTGGCCCCGGCATTCGCGGATCCACGCAAAAGGCGGTTCCATCCAACGGAACGTCGGTAAACGGGCCGACCTGGATTTTCCCCGAGGGTCTTTCTCGTCCGAAGAAATCGTGCGCCAAAAAGGTCTCCGGCGCGGCCAACGGACGTATCCCTCTGCCCAGCAGATCGAGGATCCCAGCAGTCGCCTCCGGGATCTCCGGCAGCCGATCGTAACAAGGCCATCCGTCCACTCCGATCGCGGTGATCCGCAACGTCAGATCGTGCGCGTCAAAGAAGACAGAGAGTCTGACCACCTCCGAGTGCCGATCCTCCCCGGTCTGTTGCCACGTGGCCAGGTCCATTACCGTGCCCTCCTTCTCATACGCGGCATCGGCCGAAAACGCCTTTCGGAAGTCATCCGACCTTTCCCCAAACACGTTCATGTCCGCGTGATTGGTGCGGTTCGGGAACTGAATATACCGGGGAAACCCGGTGATGATGTTGGCAAAGATGCGATGTCCATTTTCCAGCGGCGGATCGATGCGGGTCGGGTCCCCGAAACGGATCATGACGCCCGTGTCATCCCCGTTGGCGATCAGATTCTGGTACACATGGGCCCGCTCCGCGTCGTGCTCATAGAACCCGTGTCCGCCGCTGTCGATCATGATATTGTTGTCCACGAGATTCGGGCCGTTGTTGATCTCGAGAAACACGTGCCCAAACCGTGGGTTGGCGGCCTCGGCGAACAGGTTCTGAGTGATGCGGGTGTTGCAGATCTCTCCGTCGAGCCACAGCGAGGCGCTATGCGCGGTGCGCAGAATCACATTCCGCCGAAACACCGAGTCCTCGGTGCGATGGATCTTGATTCCCGCAGACTCGTAATGCTCGGTAATCGGCATCCAGCAACAGTCCGTGACCAGGTTGTCTTCCACGAGCATGTGATCGTTTACCGTGTTGTGCCATGCGGAGATCGCCGAGACGCCGCAGTGGTGGATGGTATTGCCCCGGACAATGTGAAAGCCCTGCAGGTCGCCCTTGCCGTAGCTCCACCATTGTCCACCGAGGTCCATCCCCAGGGTGTTGGCATATCCGATCTCGCAGTTTTCGATGATCCAGTGGTGGCCCGCTGTGGCGCTGAGCAGTCCGCGCTGCGGGGGAGGGATGGGGACCCCGTTGGCTGCGTGGTACATCGTGAGCCCTTTGACGCGGATGTAGTTGAGATGCCGCGCAAGGGGCGCAAACACCTGCTCCCGCGTCGTGATCTCAAACTCGTGCTCATTGGGGTCTGCGTCGTTGGGCAGCCGCAGATGGAGGGTCATCCCGTTGTCCTCCACCCAGAATCGGCCCCCATCCTCCTTCAATCCCTCCGGATTTCCGACCTGGGTCACGGGCTGGCTCTCAAGAAAGAGTTGTCCGCGGCGGAGCTCGAAGGTGGGGAAGATTTGCCAGTCCCGATGGCCCTGATCCGGGAAATTGGGCAGGCAGAACACGTTGGCTCCCTCAAACATGTCCGACGACAGGGGCGCCTGCCAGGTGACCACGCCTTGAGGTGTGTAGTATGGGGCTCGTTCCCACCGCGGCTTCCAGCGGTCGGAGCCCTTGATCACCACCTTTTCATACTCGGCCGCCTCGTAGGAGATCATCTTCTCAGGGCGTTGGCCGCCCCGGGCAGGCCGGACCCATTCCCGGTATTCGCCCTCGTGGATCAGGACGCGCTGCCCGGGCTCCAGGATTTCGGCCGCATGGCCGATCGTCTGCCACGGCAGGGCCTCGCTTCCCGGATTTTCATCGGAAGCGCGCGGATTCTTCTGTGCAACATGAAACGTCCGCGCAAAATGCAGGGGACGTTCCCAAGACTCGAAACGACTGCCATCCGGTAAGACTATCGATTCAAACATGGGTGGGATCCTCGTTGTGGGTGGGTCGTGTTTGAGATCCTGGAGGCGGGTCGCCCCGGATCAGATCTTCGTCATCAAATGCCGAGCCTGGGCCAGATTCCCGATTCCCGTGGTCGCGCCCACCGAGGTGACGGCCATGGCGCCACACGCATTGGCCAGTCGGGCGATCTCTTGCGGTTTCCAGCCCCAGATATACCCCGCCGCAAATCCGCCCACCCAGGCATCGCCTGCACCGGTGGTATCCACCACCGGCACTTTTATGGCGGGAACCTCCACCACGGTGTCGCCGGTATCCAGGTAGCATCCCTGATCTGATCGTTTGATCCCCACCCAGGAGGCCCCGCGATCGCGGAAGTATCTCACCATCTGTGCCGGCTCTCTCTCTCCCGAGATCGTGTGGGCCTCATCCCAGGAGGGCACAAACACGTCTATATACGGCAGGCAGCGCTCGAACGCCTCCTGCCAATCTCCGGAAGGTTCATAGTCCACATCCACGACGAGGCGTTTGCCCAGCTTCCCGATGTGCCGAAAAAGTGCCAACACGTCCAGGGAGGCCAGTTTGGTGAGACCGGAAACCACGATCACCTCAGCGGCCGCAAGTGCTGCCTCGGGGATATCCGCAACCGTCAGATGAGCCGCCGCCCCGGGATGGTGGAAAAACGATCGCTGCCCGTCCGGCTCGACCAGCACCACCGAGGACGTGGTGCTCCAGTCCTTCGTGTCTTTGACCGCAGACAGATCCACCCCCGTCCCCTCCAGCATCTCCCGAACGCAACGGCCGCCCCAGTCCGACCCCAAAAGGCCGCACAGGCCAACCGTCACCCCCAATCGATCGAGTACCACCGCTGTATTCAGGGCACAGCCGCCCATGGTGAAATACAAGGGCTCCACGATGGCCGCCTCCCCATCCTGCGGCAGATGGGTTACCGGATGCACGACCACATCGACCACGAGTTGTCCGATAGCCAGTATCCTAGGCATGAGTCTCCCTTCCAATGGTTTCGAAAAATCTCAATCGGCGTTCTGCTCTCTCGTTGCGTACCCCCACGCCGCAATCCAACTCTGACCGGGAGTCTCGTCCCTTTCTCCTTGAAGAATCCCAACCACGTTGTCCGCCCCACCATGGCCAGATCTGTGCAGAGAAAGAGACCAGGACGTCGGCCTGTTCGATGACTTCCAGATCGTCGATCCTCATGCCGATCGCAACGTTGTCGTCGGCCTCCGTCGTGTGCGCCCACGGGTCACCCGTTCCATACCGGCCAGCGCGCCCTCCAGAGTCGCATTGACCTCTTCGGTCATCAACGAGCGCGCCTCGGTGCATGCCTTGTGTTTCCGCTCCGGGAAGATCTGATCCTCCGTCATCACCCCGCAGACACGCTCCATATCCCCCTGGACATACCCCTTCGTGGAATTCATCCTCCCTCAAAGTCCAAGGAAAACGAAACAGCCTCTCCGTTTCCCCTCATTCTTCATCACTGACCGTATCACACATACCTTCCGTATTCCTTCGCCGTTCTGTAACACGCCCTCAGATGCTCGACAGGCGTACCGGGAGGCACGTTGGATCCGTCTCGCAGGACAAACCTTCCCCCGGCCATCACCCCCGAAGTGAGCACTTCCCTGACCGCTTCCTCAATCCGCGAAACCGGCCCATCTCTCAGGATCATCGGATGGATGTTGCCCATCAGCGTGACATCCGGACCCAGGATCTTTCGCATTCTCGCCATGTCCGTGGGGTATCCCACATCGAAACTCCTTGCATGGAGTTCGCTGACCATGGTTTCAAACAGGTGTTGCGCCTGGCCGCACATATGGATGTGAACGGGTTCCTCCGCAGAGCAAAAGGCATCTTTGATGCGCTTGTTATACGGCAGGACAAACTCCCTGTATGCCTGGTCCGAAAGCATGCCCGCGCTGTCATCCGAGAATCCCCAGTATTCGGACACGATCCCGAAATTCGCCTTGAACTCGAAGTCCGGCATCTCTTTCTTCGCAAAGGACTGCAGCGTCTTCCAGCGGTGAATGACGCTGTTGGTGATGAAGTCCAGCAACTCGTGGACATACGCCGGGTCTTCGTAGATGTCCGTGCACAGCTCGGTTCCTCCTCTCAGCTTAACGCCCACCGTGAAGGGACCATCCCCGGTAAACCACCTCCATGGAAAGCTGGGCGGCTTGATGGGCTTGCCCTCCCACACCATCCCCTTGGACGATTCCCTAACGCGCAGCATCTGCCGATAGCTCTCTCCGATGACGTTGTTCCCAAGAGGATCTGAATCGGGCAACACAGACGAACAAAGCCGCGTTTTGTCGTCTTGAAACAAGGGGCACACGTCGGGATTTTGCCCGTCGGCAAACCAGAACGCGCAGCCAAAGGCCGCGGCCTCGTGAGCGCTCTCGAAATACGGTGTGCATCCCTCCCATGCCTCCGGTTCGCTCTCGGGAAATTCGACATCCATGAAGGGGATCTCGATATCCCGCCACCATCGCTGAACCTGGAGGCGGTGGAGGATCACCTTCTCGGGATCGGTGAACAGCTCCTTCCACGTTATCCCGGCTCGGTTGATCTCGGGAGTCAGCACGAAGAATCGTTCATCCAGATTGAAATGAACGGGAACACGCACGGGATTGCCCGAACGATACGCTTCCCAAACCCGACTAATGGCCTGATTATGCTCTTGCTTGGGTGTAACGCCCATATCACCCATCCTCCTTACTGAAAAGGTGTTCAGTATACGGGTATTCAGGAGTCAGGAGTTAGAATGCGTGTATCGTTGTCCCTCTCGATCAAGCCTTTTTCCGTGATCTCCTCCAAGAACACACGCGAAGTATGGATCGAAACCTCACCGAAAAAAGCGGCCATCCTATAGAGCTCTGGTTCCACAGTTGTGCTGGCAGGCGGCAAGATCAAACTCGCCTTCACTGTCCTCCTCCCCCATGGGTACGAGGCAAGGACGTATATCCGAACCTCGCATTTGAATTCCCTTCGTTCTCTTGCATCAAGCCGGATGGGCTCACACACATGGAATGCACTCAGGTTTCTTCCATCCGTCGCACCTTGCCCGAACCCCCATCTTCCCCGCTGGTGGCTACGCAGAAAGTGACCCTCTCCTGTTGCGCTGCAAGCGCTACAGGTTGTACAGCACGTCCGCTTGCTCGGGTAGACCTTTTGCTTCCCCATTCATGTTAACACATTGTATTTATACGATGGAAATATCAATCAGAGGCATTACCGTGATGGCTCTTTGCCCTCTCTCTGAACATCTCCTGATTCCAGGACAGCCACTGCCCTCACCGGACTACCATCCCCGCCGGCGATATGGAGTGGGAAACCGATAAACTGGGCTCTTTTCCCGACGACCTTCTCCAGATTCACCAGGGCTTCCACGATGCCTATACCTGCCCCAAGCAGCGCGTGATGAACGGGGGTCTCCGAAGTCGGTGGGTCCACCGACGGCATATCGCAGCCTAAGGCCTTGATCCCCTTTGAAATCAGGTAGTCGGCCGCCGGGATGTCAATATACGGAAAATCCTTGAAGAACTGCGGATCACCCACATGCGTGGACCAACCGGTACAGATCAGTAGAATGTCGCCCCTGCCGATGTCCACGCCCTCCAAATCCGATACGGAGATCTTGCCGTGTTCCCCCGTAGGCCGGGAGACGGTAACCGCATTTCCGATGAACGTTTCCAGAGGAAACGTATCTGCGCCCATCCCATCCTTCAGGCAGTGAAGGGGTAGATCCACGTGCGTTCCGGAATGCGTCCCCATGGATAGTGAGCAGAGCTGGTAGCCGTTCTTTGAGTGTGTCTGTGTTCTCAGGATGCGCACAGGCGGATCTCCGGGATAGGTGAGGAACCCATCCGTGAGTCCCGCCGACAAATCAACGACCTTCATGATCCCGCCTTCCTTTCTATCTTGGGGTCAGTGTTCTCCCACAGCCTGAACCTCATCGCGGGAACGGATACAGCGCAGGAAGGCCGGCCTGAGGGGGAATTCCAACCACTTCATTGCCATTCCAATCCACCGGCACCACTCGCTCTGCCACCCGCTCTACGCTCCTGCGCGCCGGAGACGGGTAACGAATCGAAACCGGCACATGGGGCAACACGCGGTCAAGCACGGCAAGGTTCCCCTCGTAGCGAATGGGCAATCGGGCGTTCTCCGCAGTTGCACAGACCAACGAGCGGTCGGCCCATGGATGAATACGAACCCGAAGGGACTTCAACTCCCGCTTCGCGGTGATCCGAAGATGTCCGCCGCCGGAGACAAGCGATTCCACCAGGATCAGATCTCCGTCCCGCGAGAAGTGCATCCAGACCGTAGCGCGATCCCCCTGTTCCTCGATCGCAGCCTCCCACGCAAGATACAGACACATGATGCCCGAAGGTCCACAGCATCCGCTTACGTCCAGGAAGGGCATATCGTCCAAGACTCGGATGGAGTACTCGGGGGTCAGGGAACCCGTGAATCCTCCGAGGAACCGATCCAGAACGCCCTGGTAGGTACAGCTCCGCGTGTCTGCCGGAGGAGGGCTCAGGTCAAGTCGGTCAGCCACCCGGTCATAGTCGTTGATCTGGTGCGCCGTGACTTGATTTGCGACAAACCGTTCCACGAGATCATAGAGATCGGTCTCGCCTCTTTCCGCAAAGAACAAGGCTAATTTTATCACGTCCATGATGCAGCAGAGCTCATCCACAGCCTCTGAGCCCTTTCGCTCCGAACGCTCCGGAACCCAGCCATATGAGGTGGAAAGCGAAAGCACATAGTCCAGCGCACGCCGGGTCAACGCGAAGAGCGCCGTATCCCCGGTCACACTTGCCAGCCGCGCCAGACCCAATGAGATGAACAGCCTGGAATGGAGATGGGTAAAGTGGGTTGCCGGGAAGTCACCTCCCCCCATATGAACGAAACCTCCATTCTCGTTCAGAAGCAGCGGCGAACGGTTCAGTACCGTATACGCCACGCGACGGGCAAACTGCAGTGCGCACTCCTGACCTGTGCGCTCGGCAAAGAGAACAGCGCCCTCAATCTGGAGTCCGGTCGGTGGATGGGCGAGGATGGACGCACCCCATCCATTGCCCATCCAGTTCTCCATGGGATAGTACAGCCCCCTCTTCTGGTAGGGGATCGCAATCCGTTCCAGCGCTCGCAGCATTTCTTCGGTGATGCGCACAAGATGTGGGGCATCCTCTCTCTCCATCAGCGTGTTCAGGGCGAGCAAGGCCCGGCCCTGATCCCACATCCAGGCCTCGTGGGGACACCACGCTTCCAACCGGCGATACGACAGGCCATCGGGCGCCAACGTGGAGAAGACCATCTTGCGGAGGCATTCCTCTTCCTTGGTCATGGAATCGCCCGTCATCCGGCGAATGACCTCTCCTGCTTCGACCATCCGCCACCCCACATCGCAGGCATCCCAGTCTTCGTGGGCATAGCAGGGCGGTCCAGAAAGTATGCGTCCGCTGAAGTGAGGTACCCAGCCCAGCCTGCGATCTGGGTTCTGAAGCACATAGTTCTGCGATTTGCGTGCGAGTTGGACCAGATCCGTCACTTATTGGCTCCCCAGAAAAGCAGCTATTCGGCCATCTCAATCCACAACAAGCCGGGTGTGAACTCACCGAGACCGGATCCTGTCCCGGCACTTCCCATGTACCCGGTTTCCCCCCGAATGGTCATCTCCCTATCCCCTTCTCCGTGCTCACTCGGATCACCACTCGTGACGGATATACTTCTTCAATCGCTTCATGTTCAGGTCTATTCCGAGTCCGGGTCCCTCCGGGAGGATCAGGTGTCCGTCCTCTATACGCAGGGGCTCGGTCAGGATCTCGTCCCGCCACGGGTTATCTTTCCACCGGAACTCGAGCACTAGGAAATTGGGCAATGTAGCGCACAGGTGGGCGCTGGCCAACGTGCTGATCGGGCTGTTGGGGTTGTGCGGTGCCACAGGGATATAGTAGGTATCCGCGAGGGAAGCGATCTTTCGCGTTTCCGTGATCCCCCCGGTGCGCACCACATCCGGCATGAGGATTCCTGCAGCGCCCCTTTCGATGATCTCCCGGAATCCATGGCGGGTAAACAGCCGCTCCCCGGTGCAGATGGGCACCTGGACGGCTGCGGCCACCCGCGCCATGCCCTCCACGTTTTCCGGAGGCACCGGCTCCTCCAGGAAAAAGAGATCGTATTCTTCCAGCCGCCGCGCGATGCGGATGGCGGTCTGAACGTTGTAACGCCCGGCTGCGTCGATCGCGATGTCCACGTCCTCGCCAACTGCCTCGCGCATGGCCCGAACCACTTCCGCTCCCTGTCGCAGGTCCTCGGGCCCGATGGAACCGTTTAGCGGCCCGGAGTTGAAGATGCCCGTCTTCAGGCTGGTGAATCCCGCTTCCACGATCTCTACACAGGCCTCTGCCACGGCTGCGGGGCTGCGATCCCTTGCATGGTCCGGATGCGTATAGAGCCGCACCTTCTCGTAGCAGCGCCCTCCGAGGAGATTGTAGGTGGGGGTGCCCAGCGCCTTGCCCATGATATCCCACAGGGCGATGTCTATGCCGCTGATCGCGGTCACCACCAGTCCGGAGGTTCCGATGTGGTAAAGCCCCCGGTACATCTTCTGCCAGAGCCGTTCGATGTCAAAGGGATTCTCGCCGATCACCAGGGGCTTGAGGCGCTCGATGACAGCGCCCACCGTCTCCTCGCCCGGCCAGTTGGTGGCATCTCCCACACCGACGATACCCTCATCGGTGAATACCCGGACAAAAGTCCAGCAGCCCTCCACCAGATAGATCTTGACATCCGTGATCTTCATGGTCTCCCTCATCCGTAAAGGTTGAATTCCATGGGTGCCCGTCTCAAACTGCCGCATCCCATTCCAGCGCGCTGGAACGGGTCAGCCTATCCCATGGAGAGCAGCACAATGCCCGCAATGCCCAGGGAACATGCCAATACGCCCTTTATGCCCAAGTGCTCCCGGTAGAGGACATACCCGAGCAACAGAACCGACACCGCCGGCGTGGCTGTGGTGACCGGGAAGACGATCTCCGGTCCGAAGAACCGCAGCATGGTCAGGGTGGCCATGCCGACTGCGGACACGAGGAACCCGCAAGTGACCCCTGCCCCCAGTTCCCGCCATTTTCCCCAAGGCGCGCAGCGATAGGCCGGGAAAGCCAGCAGAACCGCCGAAACGGCGGAGAAAGCAAAGACCGCAGCTGCAGGGGAATCAGGCACATACAGGGCGGCGGCATACTGGCCGGACATGGAGATCCCGGACAGTATCCAGGCCAGAAGTGCCCACAGGAACCATCGCAACGACATCGCGGAGGCAGCAGGAGCATCGGGTGATGATTTCCGCGAACTGCTCAGACCCATTACGATGATGGCCAGCGAAACCAAACCCAATCCCAGCGTCAGACGACCGCCCAACGCACGTGGCTGCAGCCAGAAGCTTCCCAGAATCACCGGCCAAAGCATCCCCATGTTGTTCATGGCCACCGTGGGGCCAATGGGGCCGATCCTCAGGCAATGCATGCCAACCCGCCAGAATCCGGTGACAGAGGCAATGCCCACGATGATGCCGATTATCCAGAGCCTGGGTTGCAGCAGTGCCTGCCCCAAATACCATGCGATCCCCCCACTGGCAAGGGCAGATACGGCGCAGGCCCAGAAACCATAGAGTGTTGTCTTTCCTCCGTGTTGAATCACCCACCGGTTGATCGGCCAGAGGAGCGTCGCCCCTGTGACGGCGATCCCCATAAGCAGCCATGTGATCAATAAAGTTCCTCCTGCAGGCCTGTTCTGGCCCTACATGTTGGTTGAAAGTCCGGACGGAACACCCGACCGGGATCGGATGATCTCAAACGTACCGTTCGTGCTGAAGCGGCGCGGTCGGATTTCCGGGTGGTTGTTGCTTGCGTGTTATCGGGCGCCCTGCCTCGGGTGATTGTTTCTTCCTCGCGTGAGTGGTCGGTGGGATCATTCCTCGGACCGTGCGCACCGATCGTCTGTCTGTCCCTCAAGCGCCACGAGCGGCGTGATCCGATAGGAGAAGGTGCGCGTTTCCCCCTTTGAAAGGTGGGTCGGCTCGCTGATCCAATAGAAGTCTATATTCTTGCCATCCACCCGCATCAGGCGGTTTTCCTGCCATTCGCCCCGCGAGATCTTGGGGCGGATGGGAGCACTGTCCAGACGTTCGAACGTGAATCCGCAGCCCGACGGATAGGTGATCTGAAGCCATTCGAGATCGGTGACGCTCTGGATAAAATCCTGATCGTAGTGCTGGATGTCTCCGTCGTATCCCATGTGGCACGGGGGTTTGATGGTGAGTGCCCGCCCGGAAGCCCTGCCCATAATCGAGACGGTCTGGCCCTGAGGGCCGACGGTGATGACCGGCAGTCTGCTGAAGAAATGGTCCACCGCAATGTCATCGAGTGCTCGGATCGTGTCGGAGATGATCATGTCTGTTGCTGAGAAATCGAATCTTCGAGTCAGTCTCACCTGGTTCCTGCCAAAGCTGATCTCGAGGGACAGGTTCTCCAAATCGGGATCGTAGGGCGAGGACCCGAAGTCTTCCCCGCGGCTGATGCGTGTGCCGTCGGGCAGGATCACGTCCATCGTGAATCCGTAGTCCTCCCGATTATAGAAATCAACCTGGCTGGATAGCAGCTCCTCCCCGGCCACGCGGGTGCTCATGAGCGCCCTGCCTGCATCGCTCATCGGAGTGAGATAATCCCCGTCCTGCAGCTTGAGCACATACTCCCCGCCTGAGACGACCATGCCGAGTCCGAGGTATCCGTTCTCCAGCCGGCGAGGAGCTCCGGCGCCCACGACCGTCATCGAGAAAGTCGGGGTTTGCATCACGAAATGCTTCTGCTCCCACGCAAATCCGGAGTAACAGCCGGACGGCCTCTCGGCATCCTCGTCCTTCTCCATGGCCTCCGGATTCGTGAGGATGATCTCCGCAAGCTGGCTCGCGCACACCCAGGCGATGTATTGGCCTCCGCTGCGATGGAAACCCTTGAGTCCGAGCGCTGGGGGGAAGTTTGCATGACCCGTCTGACACCATTCTCTGGAGGTCTTGAATGCGTCGCTCACCATGCGGACGATCTGGCCGGGTGTGAACGGGGTGAGGTCGGCCAGGGGAATCATGGGGTGCAGATAGTACGTCCTAACGAAGGTCCCCGCTGTGCTGCGCTCCCAGCCATACGAATTGAACACCATGTTGAGCGTGCCGTCCCGAAGCATCATCCGTCCAAAGAGGGATTCGGCACACGTGCGGAGCGTTTCTTCCCACACCGTTTCCCGCTGCCCCAGCTTACGAGCAATCCGGACCGCATTCCCCTGTTCGTACATGAGATGAAGCGCGTATGCGGATTGGGTGTATCGGTGCGTGTTGGAGCCGTGCTCAGTCTTCTGCTGGGAGTATACAAACGAGTAATCGGGATCCATGCAGCATCGGTACATGTGCTGCCGCCCGTTCTCCTCCTTTTCGGCCAGACGCCCCCAGATCAGCCGGGTATGCTCCCAAAACGAGGGGCGACCGGTGGCCAGGTACGCCATGGCCGATGCCCACATGTCGATCGGCTGGTTGGAGGGGCCTACTTCGCGCAGCCACCTGAGATCGACCGGCACGCCCGTACGAACGGCCTCGCACTTGAGTGCCCAGGCATCCACGGCGTTGCCTTCGGCATCGGTGTAGCAGTTTACCGGGACCTCCCCAGCATGCCGCGCCATGTCCGCCCGCTTGGCGGTCATCAACGCGACCTGGTCCATGGCCTTCTCCATCAGGTCCGACGGGAGCCCCAGCTCCCTGCGGAACATATACACCATGGCCAGTTGTCCGCCGATGGCGCACGAGCCTGCATGCGGCTCCATCCCCATCGCGTCCAGCCGCATATTCCAGTAGTGATATTCCGGGTCCCACGGAGGCGTGGCCACCAGTTTCTCGATGATCCGGGGGATTCTCGCTGCTCGCTTCGAATCGCCGTCCAGACCCATGACCGTCAGACCCGGCAGCATCGCCGCATTGATCGTCGCGGAACTCTCGGCATCCCAGGGAGCGTAAGCCCCGGTCTGCTCGTTCCAGCCCTGGTCGACCTGCTCGAACCAG
>JAZDJA010000068.1:0-3312 GCA_043804415.1 Candidatus Latescibacterota bacterium
CCCCCCTGCACATAAGAACTCGTTCTTTTGTCTTCCGCATCTTTCGTGTCTTTGTCTTCCTTTCGTGTCCTTCGTGTCTTTCGTGGTTCTCTCCCGGAAAGGGGCGCATGATGACCGTACGAGCATGGACGCCGCAGGAGCGGCAGCGCGACCTGGAGCAGGGGGACTATCTCGAGATCACTCCTCACCCCAATGCACGCAGGCAGTTCTATTTTACGGTAATGCATCCGTTTGCTGCGGACTCCCCCGCTCCGATCGTCGAGACGGTAAAGGGCAAGAGCTGGATCGGAGTCCGGGTGGACCGAAAGGATGAGTCGGATCAGGTCGGGCTCCGGCGGATCGGAGCGCGGAAGGAGGTGAAATCGGAACAGGTGGAAACAGATGCGGCCCTGTTCTGTGTCACATACAACCGAACGGGAAGACCGGTACGGGCCTTCATGCGCGGAGGCACCTATCTGAAGGCGGGGAACCAACAACTCCTCTCCTCCCCCGAACGGGCAAGCGCGGCGATTGAACTATAGGAAAACACGTTCAAAATCTCTATGAGGAAGGGACTCCCACACACTCGGAGGACACCAATGAACACGATTCGGATGGCGATCATCGGAACGGGCGGCATGGCCAATGGGCATGCCCAGAGATTGGGTGAGGAAAGCGATGTGAAGATTATCGCATGCTGCGATGTGCTTGAGGAGAAGGCCAAGGAATTTGCAGCGCGCCACAGCATCCCCGCTTGGTATACCGACTACGAGGCGCTGCTGGACAAAGAAGAACTGGACGCCGTCAGCGTGGTGACCAGCGATGTCGCGCACGCGCCAGTGTCCATCGCCGCACTGGAACATGGATTGCACGTGCTCTGCGAAAAGCCCATGGCCACTTCCCTGGAGGAAGCCAAGAACATGGTTCAGGCGGCCAAGGCTGCGAAGAAGATGAATATGATTCAGTTCTCCTATCGTCCGTATCCAGCCCTTGAACGGGCGCGTCAGCTGGTTGCAGAAGGAGAGCTTGGAACCATCCGCCACGTGGAGGCCAGCTACCTGCAGTCATGGCTGGCCCACTCCGGCTGGGGGGATTGGCGGGAGTCCTCCGCACTGCTCTGGCGGCTGAGCAAAAAGCACCGCGGCGGCGCACTGGCCGACCTCGGCTGTCACATCCTGGACTTCACAACCTACGTGGCCGGGGAAATTCGGGAGATCTCCTTCCGGATGAAGAGCTTCGACAAAGGAATGCCGGAGAATACCTGCAAAGGATACGTGCTCGATGCGGATGACAGTTTTTTTGCCACCGTGGAATTTGCCTCCGGAGCGCTGGGTGTGGTGCATTCCACCCGCTGGGCGTATGGGAACCAAAACACGCTCCGTCTGCGGGTCTTTGGAGACCGGGGCGCGCTGACGATTGACAGCGACATGGGTAAAGATAAGCTCCAGGTATGCATCGGTGAGTTCGCGGGACGGAACGCCCTGTGGGGAACGATCCCCGTCAACGTGACCGAGGAGAGCGTATTCCAGCGTTTTGTCCGCAGCATCCGCACCGGCGAACCGGTGTCGCCCACTTTCGAGGAGGGACTTCAGGTGCAAAGGTATCTGGAGGCCTGCAAGGAGTCGGGTGCGTCCGGCAAGTCGGTGCGGGTGGATCCAGCCGAGATAGAGGAATGAAGAGGAATTTGGATTCGCGAGATCCCCTTTACCGCTTCGTGGGTGGCCCTGTGCCTGATGGGACGCCCACCCACGATGGTCAAACAGCAGGTCCAGATCAGAGACGAGGAAACCATGTCCGTATCAACGCGTGAGCTGTGGCTGGACATCATGAATTACCGGGCGTTTGACCGAATGCCGGTCATGCACTGGGGCGGATGGGAGGAAACCCGGCGCCGGTGGGTGTCCGAAGGGCTGCCTGAGGACATCAACGAGTTCGAATATCTCGACGCCCAGCCGATGCGATTCTGGCTGGAAGCTGAGGTGGGACTCTTCCCCATCTTTGAGGAGGAGGTCTTTGAGGATACCGAGGACTACCGGGTATACAGAAAGTTCGACGGCGTAATCTGCAAGGAATGGAAGGGAAGGAGCTGCATCCCCCACTACATGGAGTTCCTCCTCAAGGATGCGAGCGGATGGCCGGAATACAAGAAGAAACTGCAGCCCGATCCCGCGAGAATCCCGAAGGACCTCGATGCACGGATCTCACAGGCAAAGGCATCCGGACTCCCGATCAGCGTTTACACAGGTTCTCCGATCGGATGGATTAGAAACTGGATGGGCGTGACCCATCTGGCCTATCTCTGTTACGATGATCGCGATCTGCTCGGAGAAATGGTGGATACCATCGCCGATCTCGTCTGCTGGGTGCTGGATCAGATCCTGCCGAAAGTGCAGGTGGATGTGGGCTGGGGGTGGGAGGATATCTGTTTTCGCAGCGGTCCGCTGGTCAGTGTCCCCATTCTCCAGACATGCGTGGTGCCCGCCTATCGCAAGATCTCCGCGAAACTGCGTCAGTATGGGGTGGACCTCTATCTGGTGGACTGCGACGGATTGATCGACGATCTGATCCCCCTGTGGCTTGAGAGCGGAGTGAATGTGATGTTCCCAGTGGAGGTCGGCGTCTGGAAGGCGGATCCCGCTGCCTTTCGGAGGAAATACGGCAAAGAACTCCGGATATGCGGAGGCATCGACAAACTCCAGATCGCCAAGGGACCTGCGGCCATAGATGCCGAGATCGCCCGCCGACTGCCGCTGATGAAGAAGGGTGGATTCATTCCCCTCCCGGATCACCTGATTCCGCCGGACGCCTCTCTGGAGAACTACCGGTACTATCTCGATCAGATTCGTGCGTTGCGTTTTTGACCCGCATATCCCTTTGCGATGCCATGCTGTTTCCTCTCTTCGCAAAGGGCCGTGGGAAAGCCAGACCGGAAGATGCAATTCCCTTCCGTCCTTCGCCCTTTTTCTTCGTGAAGACTCGATGGCGCGCTGAAGGACTATTTTCAGAGGAATCCGGTGTGCAGTCAAAAATCGGCCTTTTCCGCAAAGGCCATTTCTCCAGTCGAACCCAGATGCCTATGTCAGATACGAAGATCGTTTTCTCTATGAAAGGAGAAGGGGATGACCCCACGAGCATGGACGCCGCAGGCACATCCGAGGCTGTTCTTTGGCGCCGAGGACGTGGCAAACCTTAGACACAAGCGGAACACGGATGAGATCGCGCTGGCAGCCTGGGCCCGGATTGAGGCGGAGATCGAAACGGGCATGGCGGTGTCCTCCCCCAAGGAATCGGACCGCTGGGAATGGGATACCGGATCGGACAACCAGAAAAACC
>JAZDJA010000069.1:0-3254 GCA_043804415.1 Candidatus Latescibacterota bacterium
CTCCCGATCAACTGGGTCGGGAAAGTGGTTCATCGCCGGGTAGACCGGAGGAATCTCACCTCCAGTCCCCCACAGATCCGTACGTGAGCCTCTCGACTCATACGGCTCGTGCGAGCCTTCCTCTTGCAGCCTCTCGGCCACAAGCCAACATAGAAAGCATAGGTTCCTCCCCATCATGGGTTGACCAGTACTACCTATGAGCTCGTCCATCCCCTTCGCTCCATTCTCATTACAAGAACTTCATAACTACTACAGGATGATCCGCCCCCTTTCACAGGCATCGATACTTTCCCCCTTCGTGGGCTACACTTATAGGGTTTTCTCTTACCATCCCATGAAGGGTTCCCTACGTTCCACACAAAAGCCAGAATCAAGCTCGTGCCAACTGTACGCCGGGTGCCACTCAGGCAGTAAACAGGTATCCCCTGAGCTTATCTTGGGACAGAGTAGAGATCCCAATTTCGACACCATCAATTACTTGCTTTCGACGCTTCCATTGGTTAGCTTATCGCTCACCTTCTTGATCCCTACCTGACGTATCTTTGTACGCCTTTTCCTCAACGCTAACCACCATGGCTTTTGACCACAGCAGCTTGAGGAAGTTTGGAATCTGCACCTGTATGCCGATCCCGGAGGGCCATTACCTCCATCTCTCGTGCAGCTTCGTGGCGCAACTACCCCAGCAGGCTGTGAACCTCCTTCACAATTCGGGCTCGGTTCGGAAGCACATAGTTTTCCATCGAAGACGCAAAGGGTATGGGCGTATCCGGTACCGCCAGACGGACTGGGGGAGAATCCAGGTAGTCGAAAGCTTCTTTCACGATACACGCGATGATCTCTGCACCCAAACCACCGCGCTGGGCTCCCGGCTCGACCACCATCAGATGATTGGTCTTCTGGACCGATTTTACAATCGTGGCTAAATCGAGAGGAACCAGAGTACGGGGGTCTACCACCTCCGCCTCGACTCCCTCGCCAGCCAAATCCTCCGCTGCCTTCAGGGCCTCATGGACCATGGTGGAAAGGGCCACAACCGTTATATCCTTCCCTTCTCGCTTGACTTCGGCCTGCCCTAACGGGATCGTGTATTCTTCTTCGGGAACAAGGCCCTTGAGCGGGAAGAGGAGGAAGTGATCCAAGAAGATCACGGGATCATCATCCCGAATTGCGGATTTGAGCATCCCTTTCACGTCTCTCGGGGTGGAGGGGAGGGCAACCTTCAACCCCGGAATACTGAATAAGGTTGTTCCGAGGGTCTGGGAATGGGTCGCGCCCCGACAGGAACCATAGCCACTGGTCGTCCGGATCACCACGGGAACCGATATCTGGCCTCCACTCATATACCGATATTTGGCGGCTTGGTTTCCAATCTGATCCATGGCGCGGAAGATAAAATCGCAGTACAAAATCTCAACAATTGGCCTCAGCCCGGTCATGGCCGCCCCTACCGCGCAACCCACTACGGTGTCCTCGGAGATCGGCACATCTCGGACGCGCTGCGGACCAAACCGCTCAAAAAGCCCCACAGCTGTTTTATAGCTTCCTCCCACCTCAACTCCCTGCCCCAGGAGGAGGACTCGCTCATCCCTCTCCATCTCTTCCCGCATGGCCTCAATCAGGGCCGTAAGATAGGTGATCTCTCTCACAGCTGGACCTCCTGACTGGGGGTAAAGACATCTTTCAGCGCCCATTCTCCCGGAATGCTTGGGCTCTTCTCGGCAAAGGCCAGGGCCTCGGCCAGCTCCCTTTGACATTGGACTTCCATCTCTTTCATCTCCTCTTCGCTCACCCAACCATTTTTTCTCAAGGTCTCACGCGCCTTCTTGACCGGGCACCTTTCTTCCCAGGAGGCGATTTCCTGTTCAGTCCGGTAGGTCCGGCCTCGGGTTGGGTCGGCCTCACTGTGCCCCCGGAAGCGGTAGGTTCTGCACTCGAGAAGAGTGGGGCCCTCTCCCTGGCGTGCCCTTTCTACGGCCTTTACCGCGGCCTCATATACACCCCCCACATCCATCCCGTCCACCAGGATTCCCGGGATCCCATAACTGTCAGCCCGGCGGTATAGGTCCCGGATGGAGCAGTGACGGGCGCTAGGGACCGATACTTGGAAGAGATTGTTCTCACATATGAATAAAACAGGCAGCTTCCATAAGGCTGCAAGGTTCAAAGACTCGTGAAACGGGCCGCAGTTGACGGCTCCATCCCCGAAAAATGCCGCCGCCACTTGCCCGGTTTGCCGCACCTGGGCGGACAAAGCCGCTCCGCAGGCCAATGGGATGGATGAACCGACGATGCCGTTGGCGCCCAGCATACCGGCGGAGAGGTCGATGATATGCATGGGTCCTCCCTTTCCTCGGTTACACCCGGTCTGTTTCTCGAAAAATTCTGCCATCAGAGCCTTCAGGTCCCCCCCTTTGGCGATATAATGACCTTTCCCGCGGTGGGTGCTGAAAATATAGTCATCTCGGTTCAGCGCGGTGCAGACTCCTGCGGCCACGGCTTCTTCGCCTATATAGAGATGGTAAAGTCCCTTGATCCCGGCCCGGTACAACTCCATGACCTTCTCCTCGACGATGCGACTGAGAAACATTCTCCGGTACATGGCGATCCATGTATCTTTGGTTATCTGGTTCATTGCCTGCCCTCTTGAAATTCTCAGACCGCTGATGGGCCTGGATTAGAAACCTAGAATAAAACCCAGGAATCCCCTAAGGGGAACCCCGAAAAAAATCACCCAGGAAGGGCTCTTATTCCACCAGACTATGGCTTACAACCGTAATATCTTCTGCTGGCCATCGAGTCATCACCTCGTAGCCATTATCCGTAACGACCACCATTTCTTCCAGCCTGGCTCCCCCCGCTCCTTCTTCACCCATCTGGGTTTCGATGGCAAAGGTCATCCCTTTTTGGAAGACAATGGGATCGTCGAGCGAATAGGCTCGGGAAATAATGGGCTGCTCGTACAAGGTAAGGCCGATCCCGTGTCCCCATTGACTCAAGATCGCCCAGTTCTCTCCTGGATATCCGAAAAACTTGGCTTCGGGAAGTCGCCTGGCAGCATCGGCCGTCGTGGCTCCAGGTTTCACCTCGGAAAGGGCGTTGTAAATCCAATCATAGCATTGCTTATGCCAATCCTTCTGCTTAGCCGTCGGCTTCCTCCCAACGCAGAAGGTACGGTAGTAGCAGGTCCGGTACCCGTTGTAGCTGACGTCATAGATATCCTGGAAAAAAAGGTCTCCCGGCTGGATGATCCTGTC
>JAZDJA010000070.1:0-9402 GCA_043804415.1 Candidatus Latescibacterota bacterium
TCCAAAAGTGGACATCGGGAGATCCTCGCGGTAGAGATCGCGCACACCGAGAGTGAAGCCACGTGGGGAGAGCTGTTCCGGCAATTGCAGGAACGTGGACTCACGGGGGTGCTGTTGGTGGTTTCCGATGAGCACAAAGGGTTGGTGGCTGCGATTCGACGCTACCTTCAGGGAGCCCAATGGCAACGCTGTCAGAAGCACTTCCAGCAGAATGTCAAGGGGCTGGTACCCCGAAAGGCGCAGGGGGAATTGGCACAACGTCTCCGAGATGTCTTCAACGCACAGACCTTGGAAGAAGCCAGAGAGATCCTGGACCGGATGATCGACGACTATCAGGAGAGATATCCCAAGCTCGCAGACAAGCTGGACCAGGACGCGGAATTTGCCCTCACCTGCTTCCACTTCCCAGCTGCCCATCGGAAGCGGATTCGCACCACCAACGTCCTGGAACGCTTCAACTGGGGAAGACCGTGTAATAGAGAAGTCTTCCCTAAGGAGATCAACCGACGAACCAATGTGATCGGGATCTTCCCCAACGACCGATCCTGCATCCGACTGATCAGCGCACTAGCGATGGAGCAGTCTGAAGAGTGGCTGACCGGCATACGCTATCTGGATATGAGTCTGCTAGAGGAGATCGACCAGCCTCCCATCCGGGTGACTGGAACTGACTGACTGGTGTACTCTTTCCTCGATGTGGCGATTTTACAGACAATTTAGGACTTGACCAAGGAACGAGGAAGATCAGCCAATTCAGATTCCGAGATTTCGGTGCGTTTCCGAAACGCCACCCAGCCCCCCCAACCGCCTCCCTACAATCTCTGCGCATCCACTGACCCTATGGAGTGCGCAGGCTTGCCTGCGCGTTGGGGAGCGGCGCCCGAGGCGCTGCTCCCCAAAGGGAACACCTCAAATGAACAAAGAAGCTTCGGATGGAAACTGTGCATGGCCCTGAAAAGACAAGACCCCTTGAGCCCTGAACGACACTGAAGAACACCCAAGACGAACGAAACGCATCGCCCTTTCTCTGGAATCACAGCTCGCACAATATAGTCAAAGTGCGTGCGATAGTCAACTGGAAAGCCCTTCGGCAGAACCCTTGTCGGTGTAGGCTCCGTCTCGCACCCATTTGAGCGTACACCAATGCGGTCCCCGAGCCCATCTCCACTGGGCCAAAGAGCTTGTGCAAGATCGCCGCAATCGCCCTTCAGAAAAGAGTTGACTTGTCGGTTCATTTGCTTTATTCTTCAAGCAAATAATCACCTTTCTGTGCACCGCCATTCCATGTCATCCACGCCATCGACATCCGACAGCCAATTTCCACTTGAGAAACCCCTTCTCTCGGGCAGCAAATTCTGGACAACCAAACCCCTTTCCCCCATCAGCGCGTCAACCAAAATTCGGAGAACCCCTCATGCGCACAATCTCCAAGCACATCTTCCTCGATGCCCTGGCCTGTCCGGTACTCGGATGGGAAACTCGATCGGAAACGACCATCGAGGCACCGACCCTCGGCGAAAAGTTCCGCATGGAGCAGGGCTTTGAGATCGGCAAAAGAGCAAGAAGTCTCTTCCCGGACGGCATCCTGATCGATCAGCGGGATATGGCGTCCGCCGCAGAACTGACCGCGCGTCTGATGGCTGACTCGAGGGTTTCGATCCTTTTTGAGGCGGCCTTCCAGGCGGGGAATTTTGCCGCACGGGCCGACATCCTCATGCGCGCAGAGGACGGCTGGCGCATGATCGAGGTCAAGTCCAGTGTGAGCGACAAGCCGGAGCATCTCGACGATATGGCGTACACAGCGATGGTGATGGGCCGCTTCGGATTCGAACTCTCCAAAGTCTCGCTTCTCCTGATCTCCAGGGAGTTTCGCCTGGGTATGTCCAACGAAGCTCTTTTCGTCGAAATGGATCACACGGACGAAGTCCTGGAACGCGCGGAGAGCTTCAAACTCCTGGCGGACGACCTCGACACCCTCACTGGCGGCGAGGAGAAACCCCGAGCTGAGCTTGCCTTGTCATGCCGAAAATGTGCGCTTTTCAAAACGTGCCAGGGAAAGGACATCGAGAATCACATCTTCGATATCCCGCGCCTGAGCGCGTCCAAGTTCGATAAGCTCTTCCAAGAAAGCATCCTCCGAATAGAGGAGATCCCGGCGACCTTTCCCCTCACCGAGAATCAGCAGAGGGTGCGAGTCGGCGTAGTATCCAACGCACCGATCGTCTCAAAGGATCTCGGGCGCGCCTTGGAGGCCATCTTGTATCCGGCCTGCTATCTGGATTTCGAGACGTTTATGACCGCCATCCCGCTTTATCCCGATCTGGCTCCGTATGCCCAGGTTCCGATCCAGTATTCCCTCCACATCTGTACCGGGCCGGGACGGGTGGACAACCATCTGGAGTATCTGGCCGACCCGACGAGGGATTGCAGGAGAGTGCTGGCCGAGCGGCTGCTCCGCGATCTTTCCATAGCGGGAAGCATCATCGCCTATTCTTCGTTTGAGAAGACCATCATCAACAAGCTGGCCGAACAGTTCCCCGACCTCTCGCCCGATCTGTCCGCCCTGATCGATCGCATCGTGGACCTGGAGGCGATACTCCGGACGCATTTCTATCACCCCCATTTCCACGGAAGCACTTCCATCAAGAAGACCCTGCCCGTGCTCGTGCCGGAGATGTCTTACGAAGGGTTGGAGATCGCCAGCGGGGATGTCGCCATGTCCGCCTATGCGTTGATGGCGCAGGACCACTATGAGGAGGCGGAGAGGGAGATCCTCCGAAAAAATCTGTTGGAGTATTGTCGGCAGGACACACTGGCCATGGTCCGGCTGCACGAACGGCTGCTGGATTACACCTGATGACAGCGATCCCCCACCCCCGCCAGGAGCAATCCATGCAACAGGAAACAGACATGCCGCACCACATCGCACTCGTGCAACTGGAAATGCGGATCCCGCAGGATCCCGAAGGACACGTGGCCGATGCCTTCGCCGCCATAGATACAGCGGGACAACAGGGAGTGGATCTGATCGTCCTGCCCGAGGGCGTCAATATCGGATCCGGCGGTGGGATCCCCTACGGCCAGGTGGCGCAGCCCGTGGATGGCCCGATGCTCGGGCGCGCGGCGGAGCGGGCGGCGGCCTACCACTGTTACCTCGTGTTCCCCTTTGTCGAACGGGAGGGCGACCGCGTGCTCAACACCGCGGCGCTTTTTGGACGGGATGGAGAAAGGGTCGGAGTCTATCGAAAAACGCATGAGCCGCAGTGTGTGGTGCTGGAAGAGGGCGTTTCGCTCGGGCGCGAGTTTCCCGTATTTGAGACCGACATCGGACGGATCGGGATCCTGATCTGCTACGACACGGTGACGCCCGAACCCGCGCTGATCTATGGCCTTAAGGGCGTAGATCTGATCGTGTATCCGCACATGATTCAGCCCCTTGAAAACGAGCATTTCCATATGGGTACCCGGATGCGGGCGATAGATGCCAGCCTCCACATCGCGGCCGCTGGATGGGCACGGCCTTTCCAGAAGGCCGGGGGATCACTTTCGGCAACATGTCTCGTGGACCCGGAAGGCACTGTCCTGGCCCAGGGATCGAAGACCGATTCGGGAATCGTGTATCACCGACTGGATCTCCGCCGCCCGCGGATCTCGGAGAACCTGGGCGTCATGGGGCGGGCTGAGTGGCGGAAGATCCTGTGGGGAGAGCGACGTCCTCATCTGTATGCAAAGCTGACCGAGGATAACTCCGCATGGCGAGGATGGTGTCCGGAGCCGGAGCGGTAAGGGATCATCTCCTCCCATCGGGGCTTGGCTTACGTGTGTTTTGTGTGACAGGTTCTCCCAGATGGCAGTCGCCCAGACTACCGCTTCCAAACGCGCAGGCAAGCCTGCGCACTCCATAGGAACCAGCGCAGGAACAGAGCGTTGCGAGCCACTGGGACTCCCACAGAGCCCTCCAAAAGAGGCCTGGTGCCGTGAAGCGGGGACACAACACGCTGATGGCCTAACTGCCCTGCGATGAGAGCTGCAGCGTGCGGGGTTTCCTGACACGAAATCCCAATCATAAAAAGGGGGCATTGTTCGAAAAAAAAACCTTGCTTTTTCGGAGCGCTTTGGTTACATTGCCTGAAACTCTATTTTGTCAAGGTGTTTGCACCGGTTTGAACAGATGCCTCCTCCGGGTGTTCCGCAGAATCGGTCACGCTGTTTGCGGCAGGGCAATCTATTCCGGGATGTCTTACGCCTCGCGCTTTTCTCAGCGATGGAGTTTCCAGAAGAGGCCTGTCGGCAATCGTTTGGAGCGTCTGGTCCGTATGGGGCACATTTGTTCCATCTTCGACCGGCATTGCTGAGTCACTGAAGATGGGGCGCAGGTCGTCTGTCTGTTAGAGCAAGGGTGCCTGTATGAAGCGAAACCCCTTGCCAATTTACGAGGTTAGCACCTGATTCCAAAAGGGGAAGATATGAGCCTCGTCCGGAAGGGCTCCCGTCTCCAGCGATCCACATTCCTCCAGCCCTCGGGTTGGCCCAAGCAGCCCATGTGTGATTACACGATCCATAGGGGTGCATGAGCTATGGATTGGCTTGTTTCCGATAAACCATATGCTTGCCTCCTCCCGAAAAATGGACGGATTCAGAGGACAGGCGTAAAGACAGCGTCACTACTCGAGATAGCCCGGCGGGTGATCTACGTCTGGAAAGGTAGACGCCCCGATGACAACACGTCACCAATCACCAATCACTAAAAAGGAGGGAAAGACGATGAAGAAGATCTTTTGTCTTTTCGTGTTGGCGGCGCTCATAGCACTCGTTGGGTTGGCAGGCGTGGCTTTTGCCAACGACGTGGCGGTGCAGAATGTCAGCCTCACCAACATCGGGGGAAGCACGGCGGATGTATCCTTCCAGCTCAAGCAGGACAATGCCTGGGGAACTTCGGCAAGCCCGCTTGCCAACAATGGGGCTTACGATGTGATCTGAGTATTTGTCAAATACTCCACCGAAGCGGGAGTGGACGGAAGCTGGAACCACGCCAAGGTCACCGGTAGCGGAGCCACCTCCGACGGCAGGGGCGCGTTCCTGGATGTGGCAAACAACTCCGGCGCCGGTTCCTGGGAGAGCAAGACCCTCACCTGGCAGTTTGGCGACCAGGGGGTATCCACCGCCGAAAGCGCGCGGGTGAAGGTATGCCGCCATCGAGATGGTGCGTATCCCTGAGGGAGCTTTCTGGTACAACGTGGGGGGCATTGGAGGCTCTGGTTACAACAACTACAGCGCCAGTGAGACCGAGGTAACTTCGGCAGCCCAAGTCCCCAGTGGCGCCTTAACGGGTTGGCCCAACGGCTATTCGGAGTTTTGCGTAGCCAAATACGAAGTGTCGCAGGGAGGGTGGGTGGATTTTCTGAACACGCTTTCGGATGCCGAGGCGGAATGGTACTATGCCCCTTATAATAAAGATGGAACGTGGGGAGTGAATCAGGGGTCTTTCGGAAACAATGTCCTCGCTTCGGGAGCAGCCGATAATACCTTTTCCACCACTACGCCCACCCGGGGGATGAACTTCCTCAACTGGAACGACTGCCGGGCGTATGCCTGCTGGTGCGGTCTGCGGCCTATGACGGAGATGGAGTTTGAGAAGGCCGGAAGAGGGGCTTCTACGTACGGCCCGGAAGGCGGCAAGGCGACCTACCCGTGGGGGAACGAGGCGCCTTCTACCACCACAGGCCCCATTGAGGGAGGCACCCACACGATCTACCGCGCCAACTACTACGAAAGTGGTATAAGTCAGAAGCCGATTCAGGTGGGCTGGTATCTTGCTCAGAGCTATGCCAACGACGACTACACCGGCGCCTCCATCTACGGGGTGACGGACCTGGCGGGGAATAATTTTGAGCACATGCTCAACTGCCAGTCCATTTCTATCCCTCAGCATGGCAACGGGAGCGTGATTACCGGCTCGGCGCCTGACTATACCGGCTTTAACTGGCCCAATGCCTCTTCCGGTAAGGGCCTCCGCGGCGGGGGCTGGACCACCAGCTCGTCGCCCCTGCCCGTCTCCTACCGCTACTTTGCCGGCTGGACGGACGCGTTTCGTGACGGCGGTGTGGGGTTTCGCCCTGCCAGGATTCTTGATTAGACTTTCGGCTTTCTCTCTTTTACCCTTTGCGGGGGGTAGAGGGGGGTGCGCTGGTTTAGGGGTTTGGGGGCGAAGCCCCCAACGCAATTTTTCTGCAACATGAACCTCCCGCAGGTTCCGAACCTGCGGGAGGTTAGCTCAAAAGAAAAGAAAGGAGCAACAAAATGAGAACGAAACTTTTGCTCTGTGCGGTCAGTCTTTTTCTGCTCATTCCCTTCACCGCGTTTGCGGATCAATACGACGGCGGAGACGGGGATGGCTGGTCGATGGGAGAGATGAGCGGGGATCAATCTCTGCCCGTGGCGCTCTCCTCCTTCACCGCCACAGCTTCGGATGGCGAAGTCACCCTCCACTGGGTCACGGAGAGCTCCGTGGACCATGTGGGATTCAACGTCTATCGCAGTGCAAGCGCGGATGGCATATTTGTTCAACTGAACAGTGAGCTGATCGAAGGGATCCGCACCTCATCTTCTCCGCATACGTACGCCTTTTCCGATCTATAGGGGACGGACGGTCAGACCTATTGGTATAAGCTGGAAGACGTGGATTCCCAGGGCAGGACCGGGATGTATGGCCCGATATCGGTTGCGCCTCAGACCGCAATCGCTGCGGAGGCGTAGGCGCTTCCCGCCGAATTTGCCCTGTCTCAAAACGTGCCCAATCCCTTCAATCCCCAGACGACGATCGCCTATCAGCTCCCCGAAGCCTCTTTGGTGAAATTGACGATCTACAACACCGCCGGGCAACAGATCCGGGCACTGATATCGGAGACTAGGAAAGCGGGCTGGAATCGAGCGGTGTGAGATGGCGCGGATGAGAGCGGCAAACCGGCTGCGGGCGGGGTGTATCTCTATGAGCTGCAGGCAGGTTCCTTTGTCGAGACACGGCGCATGGTGTTGATCCGCTGACTCCCCTGTCAGACCGGTTCCCTGAAAGGCTGCGATCCCCTTGGATGGCAGCCTTTCTTTTTGGAACGCATGGAAAAAACCCTTGCCTTTGCGCCTGGATTGGGCTATATTTTGTGCCCATCGAACAGGAACTATCGGCATAGCGCCCATCGGACAGAACGCAGGTTTGCCCCTCGGATCCCTCCGTTTTTGGGAGATCCGCCAGGCCCGGAAAGCGTGGAATGCCGAGGACGAGATTGCCATGCAGGTGGGCAACCGATGCGCAAGAGGGGGTGGAATAAGTGACGATTCCCTTCCAATACAACGAGGAAGACCTGGGGAGGTCCCCGCTTCCAAAATTCGGGTTCCATAGGGCGGTTGTGATCGAGGGAATCGAAACATGAACACACCGCAAAGGGATCTGACCGAAGGCAGCATCGTCCGGAATATCTGGCATCTGGCCCTTCCCATGATGGTCGGCAATGTGCTGCAGAATGCCTTCAGCCTCGTGGATATGATATTCGTGGGAAGGCTGGGGCCATCGGCCATCGCGGCAGTGGGTATGAGCGGCGTGGTGCTGGGGTTTCTGTTCGTGGTGATCATCGGGATTTATACGGGAACCGTGGCCCTGGTGTCCCGGTTCATCGGAGCCCGAAGTCCCTCGGAAGCGGAGAACGTGGCGATGCAGTCCCTTTTTCTCGGAGGGTTCTGCTTTGCCGCTGTAGCCGGAATCGGCTATCCCCTGGCCCCCTATATTCTGCAGGTCCTGGGAGCAGGGGAGGAGGTCGTCCGCCAGGGAATCCCCTACCTCAGGATCAGTTTTCTCGGCTCCTTTGCCATGATTTTCTCGGTGGTCTTAGGCTCGGTGCTGCGGGCCGCGGGAGATGCCATCACGCCGCTGAAGATCATGGTCCTCTCCACAGTGCTCAACATCGTGCTGGATCCCTTGATGATCTTCGGATGGGGCGCGTTTCCGGCTTTGGGGGTAGCAGGTTCCGCCCTGGCCACCGTGCTCTCCACCTCCCTCGGAACGGCGCTTTTGCTGTGGATCTTCCTGCGCGGGCGCGGGGTGGTGCGCCTTAGAATGGCCCATGCCCATGTGGATTTCCCGCTGATGGGACGGATCATTCACATCGGCATTTTCGCTTCCATCCAAGCCATCCTGAGAAACGTCTCCGGGGTGATCCTGACGCGCCTGGTGACCGTGTATGGCACTTACGCGGTTGCGGCCTATATGATCAGCATGAGGCTCCAGATGATGGTCATGATGCCCGCATTCGGCCTGGCCGGAGCGGTGGCCACGCTGGTGGGCCAGAATCTCGGTGCCGGCAAACCCGATCGGGCCGCACGCACCGCCTGGATCACCGCAGCGGTTGGGTTTGCCATCATGACCGTTTTCGGGATCGCGTATATCCTGTTCTCCAGAAGCATTTTTGGAGTGTTCACCGACGATCCAGGGGTCGTGCACATCGGCACGCAGATTCTGCAGATCAGCGCGGGCTTCTTTGGGTTTATCGGAATCGCCATCATCCTCAGCCGGGCCCTGGCCGGAGCGGGAGATACGCTTTCTCCGATGGTGATCACCGCGATCGGGCTGTTGGTGATTCGCCTTGCCCTGGCGCTGCTGTTTTCGTGGAAGCTCGGGCTTGTCGGAATCTGGCTGGGGATGACAGCCGGCATCACCATTCACGGAGTGATGGTGGCGGCCTGGTTCCATACCGGACGGTGGAAACTGAAACGCGTGTAGGCATGCCGGCCTTCCTGACGGCGGATCGATTGGTCTGGGAGAGCGCCCTGCTTGTCGATGCAGCCAAGACAGCCTCCAGACGCGCAGGCAAGCCTGCGCACACCACACGGCTCAGCACGTGCACCGGGATGGGTGAATAAGAGGAGCACCTCTCCCCCATCCCCTCCCCGAAGCGGGGAGGGGGGCTATGCTACCCAGTGCGGAGAAACAGGCTCCCCCTTCCCTCGCAGGGAAGGGGGCCGGGGGGTTAGGTCGCGCTTCTGCAAACCCCCGGAATCTGTTCCATCCGGTTCTCTTCAGTGTTCTTTTCAGTGTTCTTCAGTGTTCAATAGGTTTGATCTTCTCTTGGCCTTTCAATCCGCCCAATCCGTCCAATCCGCGGTTGTGCTCTTTGGTTTCTCTCTATCGTGTTGGTTTCATTCATATCCTGCAAGTCATCAACTCACCAGAACGGAGGTCCCCAGATGAAGATTACCGATCTGAAGGTAGCCATTTTCGGCGATTACCCGGTCATCCGCATCGAAACCGATGAGGGCATTGTCGGCTATGCGGAACAGGAGCATCCCAAGCGTACCATGACCGGCCATGTGCGCTACTATAAGCAGTCCATCCTGGGGGAGGATCCCACCCAG
>JAZDJA010000071.1:0-8045 GCA_043804415.1 Candidatus Latescibacterota bacterium
CACCAAACCTCCTGGGCCACCCCGTTGCGATCCACACTGACCGCGTCGTCCATCGTGAAGCCTTCGATGGGTAGAGCGCGTTCATCCAGCAATTCCACCCAGACCTCTCCCAAGGCACTGCAATCCACATTGAGCTGCAGATGCGTTCCCTCAAACTTAACCTGCGGCGTTATGATCTGGCCGCCCGAATACGCCGCATCCGCAGAGACAAACCCGTCCAGCCGCTGCACTACCCGCCGGATGGCGCCCGCATAGCAATCGCGCTCCAACTCATAATCCCCATGCGTAAAGGGTGTTCCTCCGTAGTATTGATAGATTTCGTCTCCGCGACGCACCATCCCCGCGCTCATATATAGGGTGCCGCCATCCACCTCGCCGATGCGCCCGAGGGGCACATAGGGCGTCCGGAACCGATCGAAGAGTACGCCATCCCGTGATACCGCACAAGCTATATCCACCGGACCGTCGTTGCCGTGATGTTTACCGGGCGTTCCTCGCTGATCCCGGCCGTGGCTGTCGTATCCATCGTAATGCCGATACGGAGAGGGAAAGGCCAGATAGACTCCCTCTGCCCACGGGTAGGCGTGCACGCATGGCGTATACAGATCGGTCATCGGCGGATCCAGATCGTCCGCGGCCATCACGATGGGAAGCTCCGAGCTCAGGGCACTTTTCCAGGGCTTCTTCTCCGACTCGTTCCGGGGGCGGTGCGGCCAGGGCGTCTCCAACAGATCGCCCGTTTCCACTCTGCTGACTGCGCGCCCCCGTTCGGGATGCCAAGATCGGACATACGCCACATATCTGCCCAGGCGCGCATCCCAGAAACACTGATTTACCGTGTCACACCCAAAAGGGAGAACGGGGTCTTTATAGCGTTTCCAGCAGACTCCGTCCTTACTGTGCATCAGGTAGAGATAGGCTTGATCCCCACCGTTTATCGTACCCTTGGACTCATTCCACCATTTGTTATCGGAGGAGTTTCCGATCCACCAGAACCGGCTGCCCTCGTGTTCATTGGGATCGAGAAACACCGTGCCTGCGCAGCCCGGAATCACCACATTGTTGTCCCGGCTTCCGCAGACCTCATACAGCCCCACCCGCTCTCGTTTGAAGGTGATCCCGTCGTCACTGGTCGCGAGACAGATCATCTGGCCATTGTCGTTTCCCGCGGAATTGGGGATGGCCGTGTAATACATCAGATAGCGTCCGTCCGCCTCGATTACCGTGGAATACCCGCCCACGCGGTGTCCTTCGATCGGCGTTTCGGCCACCAGCACCGGGTCCGCTTTGACCGGTGGATTTAAGGTAAGCTTCACGCCGTAGGAGGATTCGATAAAACGCTGGTCGATAAACAGTTGCTTGCTGGATCCGACCTTGACGGGTTCCCTACGCGAACTGATCATTTGCACCTCCTTGGGTTTCTTCCTCGAGCAGATTACAGAATCACTCGCTCCCGGCAGTCTCTCCTGTCTAGTAGGTCGAAATTTCGGTAATCCTCACTTGCTTTTTGCCGGGATTCTTTCTCAAGCATCCGGGAGTCATTACATCGAACGCCCTGCAAGGGTTCTCTCCTCCGGAGTCCTGACTGCCAAAAGAAGGAACCCCACAAGGGCCTGCTACTGATCGCAAAACTCCGTAACCGCCTCCAGCGCATTGCCTCGGAAAGGCGCCTCCTGCGGAATTTTCAGGGAGTGGCCCCGCCATGCCTCCTTGAGCGGAGCGTCGTCGAATTCAGCCTGCATCACCGTTGTTTCTTTGCGGCCCAGTTTCCCGCGCAGCAGCGAGAAATACTGCTCTATCCGCGGACGATAGAAGAGAACGATCAGCTCGTACACATCGTTCGCATTGTAGTCCCCGCCGGCAACGCAGGCCTGACGAATCATCTCTGCGCTGTATGGATTGACGCCGGGCACGCTCAGCACCTCCTCGATCATCCGGCACAACGAGAAGTCCGTTCGGTTGGAAAGGATCGCTGCGGTGGCATCCATGTTGCCAAGAGCGGCACCAGCCCGTTGCTCGAAGGCATCTATGTCGCCCACAGCGAAGGCCTCATAGGCCTCTATGGCATGCTGGTTGAACCGCAGTCCGAACACCATCCGGGCAAGATCAACGATATCATTCTCATAGAGGGAATTTTCGCGCTGACGATCCTGTTCGCCGAGCGCGAGCGCCAGCGCTTCCCCGAGGCGCTGCGCCTTTTCCGCCCAATGGGCCGCCGAGGCGCGAATGCCGGGGCGATCTGTGAAGGGAAGGAATCGCGGTGCCTGCTGATAGTAGATCTGGTTGAATGTGTCCAGCCGAGGCGGCTCGAATCGCGGCCCGGAGTACACGGTCTCCCGCACGATCTTCCACGCGGCAAGCATACGCTCGAAAGAGACCTCCCCGTAGCGGGTATGAACATACTCCTCCAGGAAGCGATCCATCTCCACCTGGATGGGATTCCAAGCGAGCTTCGTCACGAGGTGCCAGTACGGGATGTTGGCGTTCGTCAATTCCGGCACGAGAAAGAAGCCCTGGCAGCCACTGGCAGCCGGCTCCTGCGCCACCTGCTTGACCTCCTCCACCAAACCCGCCATATCCCCATGCCACTCCTCGTTGGCGACGTAAGAGTGAAGCACCCCTATCGCCCAGGGTATACCCCGGTAGTAATCGTTTCGGGCGTAGAATCCCTCCGGCAGCACGTCTATGCCCGTCTCGTAGAGATACATCTTCTCCTTCGGCAATCCGTCCAGATAGCGGATCACGTTCTCCCGCGTCCACGTGGTCTCGTGATAGCATTTGAAATCCCAGGTGTCGCTCACCCAGATCGCCTCCGGGTCCACTTTCTGAAGGGCAGTCAACAACTTGCGCGCTGCGGTCGTCTTCAGGGCGATATCTTCCCCCGGCAATGCGCCCACCTTCGCCTCGCAATACGGGGTCCAGCAGTAAAGGTGATCCGTGCCAAAACGCTCGATGATGCAGCGCAGATACCCCTGGGTCACCTCCATTGCCCGCGGATCATCGGGAGAGAGGAACCAGGATCCGTAATCGTCCGCCAGGTAGCGCAGCTCGGGATGTTGGGTGCGGAATTCCGGAAACACCCGGCCAAAGTCAATCCAGTAGATGATTCGAATGCCGAAGCTGCGCGCATAGGCAAATACGTTCTCTGCGAGCTCCTCGCCGTAGCCCTCCGGGTAGGCCCAGCCCACCGGATAGGCCCAGTTGCTCGGATCTGCCGAATACTCGGCCTTTGCCTCCAAGGCGGGAAGGCCAAATATCTCCCGGCGCACGGAGAGGAACGAATCGCTCATCATAAGGTAGTTGGTCATGTTGAGCTTCCGCTTCACCATCCAGTCGATCTGCCGCTTCCACTCCTCCCACGTCCAGAAGCGGCTCTGATACTTCTTCAGCGACCAGTGGCCCATGTCCGAGTTCCAGAAACGATCCACAAAGCGTGGCTTCTCCAGCACACCTATGCCGTCCAAGGGAAGATTGCCGCGGCGGGGTACATAGTCTCCGTCTGGGAAAAAACCAACGCCCACAAATCGTTCCAGGTAGTCATACACCGCATACAGGGTGGCTAGGTCGGTACCCCCGGCCAGCACAAGATAGCGGCGATCTCCCTCCTGAGCGCTCTGCGCGATGAACCCATCGCGTCCCAATCCGTCCCAATCCACGGCCAGACGCCCCCGCCGATCCAGCGAGCGCGTCAGCGGATTCACTGCCGATGAGCCGATGACTATCACGGGTCCCCGCCATTGCCGCGCTTCGCTCGCAGCAACTCGCGCCGGTCGCCGACCCGTGACCTGCTCCGCATAGCGGGCAAACTCCTCTGCCGCGTGCTCCTGCAACCAGGTCGGGCAGTCGCCGACCGCGATGGCCGCGTCTCCTGTTTTCTCTCGCACCAGATCTCCCATGTGGCTCTCCATATCGCTTGGACCTGTCAGGTCTTGTCGCCGGAATAAATAGTCTCAAACTCAACTGAGCTAAGTATTCCATCCGTGTACGAGTTTTTCACTTAGGCGGCCAGAACCACTGATGACACGGATAGACCCAATGATTTCACTGATCCCACCACCACACTCCCACCAGAAGAAGCGGGGATGGAATCAGTGCGATCAGTGCATATCAGTGAGATCAGTGGTTCTGGAGTATGAGCTAACTGGGAAAGTCGTATCCAGGCCTCAAACCCTTCCCCTCAAAAAATCGTATGCCTCCTCAAAACCATCCTCCTCCTCCCGGAATGGATCGTCCGTTGCGCGGGCGTGTCTCTCAAGGGTGATAATGAGCGCGGTGTTTTCTTTTTTTGCCGCCACCACATGCCGAACCATGTCCATCATCCGTGGGTATTTCTTTTGCCTCATGGGAGCATGTGGGGCGATAACAGCCTTCCCGCTGAACAGCTCCACCGCCTTCTCAAACGAGTTGTCCGTCAACTCGAAATTCACCACTCTCAGATTCTCGTGCTTCAAGAAGACATCCCAGACCCCCTCGGAGTGGCCGCAGGAATGGATGCCAATGCCCCCGAACTCGTGAGACAGCCTGTTGTTGTACGGCAGTGCAAACTCTTCGTATAAGGCGGGCGAAAGGACGCCTGCATAATCATCCGGTATGCCTATGCCATACCCGTCCGGAATCCAATCCGGACAATGCACAATGGGATTGAATTCCCCGACCAGAGCGCGTTGCGCATGGACGAACTCTATCATGACATCCGTTATCATATCCAGAAGGGTGTGCATTTCCTTCGGATGGTCGTACAGGGCCAGCAGTAGTTCTGAATCCCCGAGCAGGTAGCCGGCGTTGGTTAAGGGCCCCTGTATGTTGACCATGCGGATGGGATACGAGTCCCCTGTCTTGTCTACGAGACACCGGGTTGCCTCGAGCGCCTTCCCCAACAGGCCGTCCGTCGCCTTAGGCTTCTTCAACCTATAGATCTCCGAGCAATCCGTTATCAGCGGCTTCACCCATGGGTGAGCACCTTGTGGCTGCACGATCTCGCAACCGAATGCCGACGGAATGCCTATCACAAAGTCGACCGGGCCCACCGACGGTATAAAATCCCCCTCATAGTGCGAACATCGTTCGAACCAGTTCAGCGCCCATTGCAGCGATCTGTCCGGATCGTAAATCGCCTGCTCCACCGGCGAGAGCACTCCCTCCGGCGGATAGTCATAAACCCGGTAGCAGGGCCTGTCCGTGTTCTGTTGATGGTATAGCTCGGTCACCCTGTCTTTGGCGGCCTGCACCCTTTCTGTGGAGAAATGCCGGGGAATACCGTCCATCTACATCTCCCCTCTGTGCTCCGCCGTTTTCAGCTTCTCCGCCTGAATCTTCTGTTCCACCGCTCCGCAAAGGTTCCCCGCCAGCACTGTGTAAGCCACTCCTTCCCGTCCATTGATCACCTTCACCCATCGTTCTGGAAGACCGGATCCACCACAACAGACCCCGCATAGACCTCCCACCAGATTGGCTACACACGACGGCTGGAGACCGAAGTTCACCGCTCCGACAAGCGCCTGCTCCGGGTCCCCATCGGCCACGCTGAAGATGGCGAGGGCAACCCCGAGGGCATCTATGGGATCCAGCAAAACCATGGGATCGCCAAAGTAGATCCTGCTCACAAAACCCTCCCGGATCGCATCCCGCATCTCCAGAACGTCGTCGTATTTTGCCGCGATGTGCAATGCGTTCTTCAGCTCGAATTGCAGGTCGTTCTTGACCCGAGGGTCAAAGGTGGCGTAATCGGTTCTCGGAGCGTAATCCAGGGCGGTCTGAACGATGTGCTGGGGCGTGGCGTCCGTAGAAAAGGCACTGGCGACCGCCGCTGCATAGACCGCCGCACAGTCCAGCGCCTTGGTTCTGACGATACAGGAGAAGAGGTCAAGGGTATCCAGATAAGCCCCTTGCGGGTCGCCGGCGTTGTAGATCGCAACGGGAAGGCATGCGTTCAGAGCCAGCGGAGACGATACGCTGAAAAAGCCCGTAGCCCTTGGGTTCATTCCTTCCTTGAGAAGCTCCAGCACGTTGATCACAAACAGACCCAAACGCGGCCCCATAGCGGATGGCCAGGGCGAAGACAGGAGGCGCGCGGCGAACTCCTCGTTGTTGATTCTCTTGCTCTTTTCCGCATACAATCGGCACAGAATGTGCTGGATGTAAAGAGCTTCGGTCTCGACCTCTGCCAGATTGCTGTAGGTCCTCAGATACGCGGGCATCTCTACATCGAGAATCTCCCTTACGATGCCGAATTTTGCCTCTCCCTCCCTATAGGACTGCATGGGGAGCGGCCTTCCCATGATTTCGCCGATGGCGGAACCGATCAGCGAGCCAAACGCCTTGTCCTCCAGGACATTTTTCCGTGACAGGGAGAGGAGGGATGCAATCCGCTCTTCGCTCTGACGGTTCTTTGTCTCCAGCAGGTTGTACATGCCCTCAGCCGAGCGCCGGAACGCGTTCTCGGTCTCGCCCTCCACCAGCCTCATCCATCGCTCCGGGATCCGCTCCACACCGTTTAGCGCGGCGCTGAGCGCGCCAGCCAGATTGGAGATGGTATCCGCGTCGCGCCCCATGTTCGCGCCGCCGATGATCGCCTGCTCTACATCGCCGCCGGATGATTTGAAAACACACAAGGTAAGCGTCAGGACCTCCAGTGGATCAATCTGGTGATATTGCAGAACATTGGCGTAGACTTCCTCTCTGGACGCCAGGACATCATCGTATTTGGACGCGATTCCGATGGCCTTGACCAATACGTCGTGCACGTTGTTCGGGTCTCGGACATCGAAGGTCACCATCGGATCCCGCGGGGCAAAGCGCAGAGCCACCTCGAGGACAGCGTCCACCGTGGCGTGGGGACGCATCGCCTCCGCAATACACGCAGCATAGATCGCGCCGGCTTCGACATCGAGGCCGCGCTGGTGCACGAAACCTATGGCTTTGGCATCGTTGTAGGCGGCCTGGGGATCCCCGGCGTTGAAGATACCGACCGGCGCCATACACATAATGGCGCTTCCTGTCACGATGTTTCCTACTCCGGCGACTCTGGGTGGAACGCCCATCTCCACGAGTTCATACGCGTTGCGCAAACAGTAGAACTGGTTGGTCTCCGGAAGGAAATTGTGCCTTCGCCATCCAGCAAAGAATTCCTCAGGGCCTATCCTCCCCTGTTTCTCCACATACGCGGACAGGATGACCTCGGCGAAGTGGGTGTCATCCGTGCCGATCTGGGTCACATCGAGCGGATCTGTGACTACGCCGTACTGCTCTTCGATGACCTTGTAATGACCGCATCCCTCCAGCGGCATTCCCAGGGTATCCCCTATGGCTCCCGCGACGATACACCCATAAACCTTGCTGTAAAGAGACACTCCTTTCGCCGGTGTTTTCAAGTTCGTCTCTCCTGGTTTGGGGTCGTGTTTCTGTGCAAGCTCCAAACATCAGGCTCAACTTCCTGTTCACCCCAGAGAGGCACAGAGGGCACGGAGAAAAACCATGAGTAATGTTTATTCTCTTCTTTTTCTCCCCGCGTTCTCTGCGGCTCTGCGGTGAAGAATCTTTTGCCGAGTCAAGCCAAACAACACCACATTGCCGCCAAGGATCATCTTTTTCACCATGGCGCCCTGTTTTCGATTTCCGGCGAGTTTCTTCGTTCCTCTTGGCTGACTAAAACCGTACGTATATCTCGACCCAGCCGACCGTGAGGTCGCCGGCAGGAACCAGTTCGATCAAGTTGTAGCCTCTTTTCATGGTGCCGGCAGGAACTCGATATCCGTAGACGGGAAACACCGGCTTCGGGCGTTCAAGCTGGACAGCGCCCGTGAAAGAGCAGAGCTCGCCATTGAGTCGAAGCTCGATGCTGTCCGCGGTAACGGTGTATTCGCCTTTGATGCCCAGAATCACCTCAACATCACCGCCGGTCGGCACGGGGCCGGTCGGCAGGCGAAACGCCCGGCATTGACGTGCGGGGCAACTGCACGGCAGCAGAGCGGCCTGCGGCTCGCCCGGCGCCCAGACATCCGCGAATGTCAGGATGTGCCTGCGCGACTTGCCTGCAAGTGTCCGCA
>JAZDJA010000072.1:0-17768 GCA_043804415.1 Candidatus Latescibacterota bacterium
ATACACATCGGTCCAATTCTCCTCGTCTGTGAAGCTCTGCGGTCCCACACTGAGCAGCTCTCCGTTCCGATGGTGGTGCGGGCCGAGCAGGTTTCGAAGGCTTCCGGTCAGCGTAATGCGGATCTCATTGGCGCCGTCCCGAATCCAATCGGTGATCTCCACGCGATGCGGATGCCAGCAGATGGAGCCGGTCTCCCGGCCGTTTACCGAAACGGCCGCCACGATGGTCTCCAGCCCATCCAACACAAGATAGGCTTTTTCTGCAGTGCCCCGTCTCAGTTGGACGGTCTGGCAGAGGGTCACCGAACCGGAGAAGAACGGATAGCCCTGTGGGCCGAGGTCTCCGGCTGAGACGACCTCTTCGGTTTCCCCGATCCGGAAGTGGATGCCGTCGTCGGTGACCACGCCGAAGTCGCCGATGAGGTAGGCCGATTCGATCTCCAGATCGGGCGCCGCCTCGCCCGTGAGGGTCACCTCGTTTTCGCCCGCACGGAGCCCATCGGAGAGGGCGATCTTCCGGAAGGTGCGGTCTGTCCAAAAGCCCCTGATCCGTGTCCGGCAGGGGGTGTCCGTTACCTGCGATCGCGAATTTCTCCGGGGTTTCCGTGACGAAATACGTGGTTCCGGGAGGAATCGCCGTCACCTCGAACGGAAATCGGAGCACAAAACGCCCGCCTGTCGCCTGGATGCGGTCATGCGCCTGCCACGTGGGGATCGGCTCGGACCAGGCCCCCTCTCCAAGCTTCAGTTGAACGGTGTCCAATGTCAACGCGTTGGGATCGGTGCGCACGAGCGTCCACGCGTCGCCCAGGGCGACCTCCTCCGTTTGCACAAACACCGGGGGGCCAAATGGAGCGTCCGGATCTGGCTTCTGCGATCGGTCCACGGTAAACAGGTGCGATCCGGCAGGTTCGAATTCAAAGCGCAGGCTCATGCCCTTCTCGTGGACCCGCGCTCCCAGTGCGCGTTTGTGCCCGCTCTCAAGGTCCCACTCCTCGGCCCTGCCCAACGCGTCCACGTGGACTTGGGCGAGGTAGGCCCGGTCCGGATCGGTGTTGGCCAGAAAATAGAGGTCCAGATCGCCCGTCTGGCGGTGGTGATACCAGATCGGGTCCACGTCCTCCCCGTCCAGAGATCGAATATCCACGTCTTTGGCAAGTGCTCGATCCAACGCCCTTTTCAGCGACTCCCTGTTGTTCTCAAGGGCCACGCCCTTTTTCAGTATGTTCCAGACGCGATCGGAGGGGCTTCCCTCGCACCGGTTCGGAAGCGGCTTGATGGCAAGGAGGGCTCCGCCGTTTTCCCCGAAGGACTCCAGAAGATCCAGTGTCGTGGACCGCAGCGTATGCGCAGGCGGAACGATCACCAGGTCGTAGGCCTGCTGGCCGACCACAAATTGCCTGCCGTCCACCTTCCCGTGCCGCCCGATGATGGACTCGTCCCCATAATCATGGTCGCGGGAGAGCGCCAACAGGTCTTCGCTGAGGCGGGCAAACGCGTCGCTGATCTTCTGGGCGGGTTTGGTGTCCACCGGAGTGAAGGATGCCCATGCACTTTCGATGGGATGGATCACCAGCACCCGAACGACCCGTTTTCCTCTGGTGATCGCGTAGGATGCCCGGGCGCAATAGTCTGCGATGGCGCGGTTCTGGGGCCACCAAGGCTGCTGATGGAAGATGTTGGGCGGATAATCCCGCTTGCGAGCACCGCGCATCGTGTACAGGCTCAGGTGGGGGTTGACCGTGTTGATCGCATTGACGAAGTGCCAGTCCGCGATCCACTTCTGCCCTTCGAAGGAGAAATGCTGGCCGCTGCATCCGTACATCTCGGACAAGGTCCGCTCTTTCCCGAGCTGCTGGGCCACGCTGGCCACCTGCTTGGCGGTCATCAGATTATCGATGTTTCGGCTGAGATGGTCCATTCCCGGCACGTGCATATACTCATAGTGCGGCATGGCGGCCCCGATCCACAGGGTCTGGGAGACCAGATTATCCTCGCACATATAGTGGCCGCTGTATTTGAGGTGATTTCGGTCGCACCAGGCATACATCCGTTTGGAATAACTCTCCACAAAGAGCTCGGTGGCAGTCCGGTAGAAATCGGTGCGGATCTTCCGGTAATCCGCAACCGGGTGGAACAAGGAGATCAGCTGTTCCATCAGGTCATACCCGCGCGCTTCCGAAAACCGTTCCGGGAGCGCATCCGTCCAAGCCACTGCGGGGTGCTTGATCTGGTTGGGCATCAGATAACATGGTTCATCGGTAAATATCCCCGGAATCGCCTTGCCAAACTGGCCGCCCACAACGTCCTTATACGCCTGGTAGGTGGATGCGATGAAGGCATCCGTGACCTTTGGGTTCATCAGATCCACATAGGTCGTATTGTTAAACCATGCATTTCCCATGGGCTCTGTCCAGCGAACCAGGTAGACCACCCGCGCCCGGGCAGAGGCCACTTCATTTTCGGGGATCCGCCGCCAGTCCGACCCCTCTCCTGCATAGATCGCCAGAATAAGATCGTCCTTTCCTGTCGGCCTCTCCGAGCTCATCACCAGCGCGTGGTCGCGATACTCCGGCCCCATCCTGGGAATAGCGCCTCCGGCAAAGCCTGAAGGCCACTTGTCCTCGTCGTAGAGCCACGCGTCCATCCCAGTGCGCACGGCCTCCGCCACGCACGCTCGGATCCGATCCATCCACTCGTCGGAGAGATAGGGGGTGATCAGCCCCACGCGCGAGTGCATGAAAAACCCGCCCCATCCCTGTTCGTCCATCTCCCGGATCTGCCGGACCAACTCCCCGTCCTCCAGTCGGTCGTTCCAAGACCAGAAGGGGATGCTGCGGTATTGCTTGTCCGGACAGGCAAATTGTTCGAGGTCCATAGGGGTTCTCCTTGTTCACTCGGTGTTGAAAACCAGGTCCCCATTTCTTCTTTCAATACCGGGAAGAAAGGAAGGGATCGGGTGGGATGCTTCATCCTTCGCGTTGTTTGATCCGGTTGTTCTGCCCGTTCTTGTGTCCCGAATGCGTGTGCTATAATAACCCATCTTTGGGGGAAATGCAAGGGTTTTTTCAGTGGGATGCGCGCATCGGTCCATGCGTGGCCGGAGACCTTTTGGATTCTCGCCGTCCTTCGTCTTTTCTCCCCGGTATCAGCGGGCATTTCGGATCGGCGGAGGCGGAGGGGGAGGTCGTCCATCCGGGTGCATCCGGAACATGTTTGCCGACCGGGGGTCGGCGCAAAGGATCATGATCGTCATTGGCAGACAATCCCCTTTGCCATCCAGAACGCTTGCCCTCAAAGAAAGTTGGGCGTTGCCGGGCATTTTTCACTTGACAAATCGGTTCCTGAGCATTATCTTAGTCTGCATTTTTGTTTCACCCCGGCACCTGCCGTTATTGAGATTATGGGGGGGTGGAAGGGAGTGGAGGAGAGCAAGGGAGGCAGATGTGGACGGGATGCCTCTTGGCATCCTGGTCTGGCTGACCTTTCTTGGGGGACTGTTCGGCATGGGACAGGATTCCTGAGATTCTTCGTCGACGGTATGCCTGCTGAGTATGGGATCATGAGGAATTGTCGGCGGGTTTTGGCTTCCCTTCCGTGCAGTCGAGATCCCAATCAGCAAGCGACCGAGTTCCGGTGAGAAGGCTGCCTGGCACGTGCACGAAACGGACGGGTTCCTGTCGTTTTCATCATTCCCGCATTTGTGCGCTGGAAAGCCCACGACGCGCTGCACCCTCCGGTTGAGGTCCGCGCAGCTTTGACGGCGTCCCCGTTCGTCCGGCGTGGGAGCGTCGGCGATCGTATGGGCCCCGAACAGGTCCCTGTTGCGGAATTATTCTTTGGTTTCGTTTCCCACTGATTCTATGGAGAGAGTTCGATGGCAAGCCTATGGGACATAAGTCGTTCGATCAGGGCCCGGTACCATGTACGGGCCTTTTTGCGTCTGGTTCCCAACCGAGGGAGGAGACAAGGCGTTCGGGAGAAAAGTTGCACCCAAGATGATTAGTTTCCTTTGGCAAGACAAACGGGCTGACGGCTTGCGCAGCAAGAACTCCGGAATGGGAAACAGTTTTTTCGGCAGTGGATGGGCACGAGAGGTGCGTCAGGGAGATCAGTAATTACCGAATGTTCTGGGAGTGGTCTTTTGTGCGCGCGATTCAGGCAGGGGAGGGGAGCCATGAGCGCAAAATCGGGACAAGAGTCCACTCGGTACCAAACAGCCTTCTCTCTAGCCAGGGAGAAACTGCTCCAGTCGGATCTTGGAGAGCGGTGTGCGAAGGCCGGGGCCGTGTATACCCCGTCCGAGCAGTGCATCGTGCTTCGTTTTGTCGATCATCCGTGCAAGATTCATCTTCCGGAGGTGACCTTCGAGGTCTTGGAGGATGGAAGTGAACTCGGAATTGCCGAGCAGATTCTCATTTTGCACTACCTGAGCATGGCCTCCGGCACGCCGCCATCCGCTGAGAGGATCACCTTCGGCCAGATCCCGGACGGGAGCTTCTATGTTCCTGTTTTCCGCAAGCGAACCGTGGACTGGCTGGTGGGCGTATACGGGGAAAAGCCGGAGGGACTGTTTGAGGCGGCCCGGCGCATCGGCGCCTGTCCTGCGGACTACGGCGACGTGGGGGTGACGATCCAGGCGTTCCCGAATGTTTCGGTTACCTTGGTGCTTTGGCGGGGGGATGATGAGTTGGCCCCTTCGGGGAGTGCGCTTTTTGACGCCACGATTTCCGAGTATCTCCCCGCAGAGGACGTGGTGGTATTGACCAGCATGCTGGTGGGCAAACTGTGCAGGCCATAGACCCCTGCGCCCCATGCATTCGGGGTTCTTGGGCGGAGCATGAGCGGATCGATGCCAGTCGGTTGGCGTGGAAAGGGAGTGCACATTGAAAATTGCGATTTCAGGAAAAGGCGGCGTGGGCAAAACCAGCTTTTCGGCGTTATTGGCGATCTCCTTCAGCCGGGCCGGATACCGGGTGCTGGCGGTGGATGCGGATCCGGACGCGAATCTGGCCGCTACGCTGGGCTTCCCGAATGCCGAAAAGATCGTTCCCATGGTGGAGATGAAGGACCTGATCGAGGAGCGCATGGGAACCCCGTCGGGCGGGTACGGGGCGCTTTTTAAGCTGAACCCCAAGGTGGATGACCTTCCGGAGAAATATTCACTGGTCCACAACGGAATCCGGCTGATGGTCATGGGACAGATCCGCAAGGGGGGCTCCGGGTGTTTCTGCCCGGAAAATGCGCTGGTTCGGCGGATTCTCGGCCATCTCTTAATGGAGGAGAAGGATGTCCTGATCGTGGACATGGAGGCCGGGATCGAACACCTGACCCGGGGCACCTCCGAATCTGTCGATGTGCTGATTGTGGTCGTGGAGCCGGGCCTGCGGAGCATAGAGACCGCGCATACCGTAAAAGCACTGGCCGCCGACCTGGGGATAAAAACCGTGCTTGGCGTGGCCAACAAGATGCGGGGAGAGCAAGATGAGGCGTTTATCGCGGAGAAGATGCAGGGGATCCGGATTATCGGGACGATCCCGTATAGTGAGGACATCGTTCTGGGCAATATGGGAGATCTGGGGATCGACGCAGACCGAATTGCCGCCGGCCCTGTGGGGCAGGTGATGGAAGCGGTGATAATCGAGATTTTGAAGGTAGGGGATGCTGTTTCATAAACACCGAAAGGAGTAGCGGAGATGGCGGAAAAAAAAGCGGTTCTGGGCGAAACGTATGAACCGGGCAAGCCCACGGCACCGTACAACTGGCGGGAAAAGCTGCAGAGCCGGGCGGCGATGCTCAAGTATCTGCAGACCGGAGAGCGGTACTGGTTTGGATCCGAGAAGGATTGGTTTGGCAGCGAGAAGCGGAGAAACCCGGCTTGATCCTGGCTCTTCTGGATGGATCCAGCGCTGCAGCGCCCCACCCCATTCTTCTGCAAGAACATGCACGCGGTGTGAACCACGACCGCGCGCGCAGGGAATCTGGAGAAAATGCGCATCAATCGGAACGAGTAGGAGGTTCGGGCCCGGATGTTCCAGAGAGCAGGGGCAAAGGGAATGAGCCTCTCTGCATAGGGCCGGTCCGTTGCGATCTGCGATCCTGTTTTACTTCGTGCAGCGAGGGTTCGAACACCAGGCGGATCGGTGGGGTCCTCCCTTTTATCGAGATTTCCAGGAGCGCCGGTTGCTCGCCTGTCAAGGCTACTATTCTCAGGGCAGGACGATAAACCCATCATCATTAGGAGATGCAAATGGCTTTTGAAATTCCAAAGCTGAATTACGCCGGAAAGATCAGAGAGATCGTTCTGGGTGGCGAAAGGGGCGTCACGGTGGGGGGGGAGAGTTCATATCCTTTTCATCTTTTCGAGGGCGCGATGCCCCATCTGCCGAAGATCGCCATGGAGGTGTACGATGCGCCGCCCACCGAGTGGGCGGAGGCCGCATTGGAGCCCTTTGTCGGGGTGTCGGATGATCCGGTGGCCTGGGCCACCCGATGTATCCGGGACTACGGCGCCGAGATGATCTGTCTTCAGTTAGCCAGCACCGACCCGAACGGACTGGACCGCAGCGCGGACGAAGCCACCCAAGTGGTGCGGCGCGTGGCGGACGCAGTGGACGTGCCGCTGATCGTCTGGGGATGCGACAATGACGAGAAGGATACCGAGGTCCTTCGGAAGGTCGCGGAGGCCTGCGAGGGAAAGAACCTGATCCTCGGCCCTGTGGTGGAGGGGAACTACAAACAGATCGGTGCGACCGCGATCGCCTACAAGCATACGGTGGCTGCGTCCAGTCCCATCGATATCAATCTGTGTAAGCAGCTGAACATCCTGCTGGGGGACCTGGGTGTGCCGGACAGTCAGCTCATCGTGGATCCCACTACAGGCGGACTCGGGTATGGACTGGAATACACCTATTCCGTGATGGAGCGGGATCGGATGGCTGCGCTGATGCAGGAGGATGAGCGCTTGCAGTTTCCGATGATGTGCCAGGTGGGCAGAGAAGTCTGGAAGGTCAAGGAAGTCAAACTCTCCGAAGCGGAGGATCCCAAGCTCGGAGACGCGCGGAAGCGGGGCATTCTCATGGAGGGCGTGACCGCCATGACACTGCTTCAGGCCGGCGCAGAGGTGCTCATTATGAGGCATCCGGAGGCCGTAAAACTGGTGAAAGGCATGATCGCGGATCTGACGAGTGCAACCATATAGAGGAGCGAAACGATGTCACAAGCAGCAGAGAAGAGCATAGATCGCGCCACGATCGAGATGCTTGAGAAGGCTTCGGCGGAGGGGATCTCCACCGCATTCGATCGGGCGGATAGCATGAAGCCGTGTCCGATCGGCGCTGAGGGGAGTTGCTGTAAGAACTGCGCCATGGGGCCCTGTCGATTGCCGACACCCCGGAAGAAGTCGGAAAGCACGGAAGAGCAGAGAGCGCGGAGAGGGGTGTGTGGGGCGACCATCGAGACCATCGCCGCGCGCAATTTCCTTCGGATGATCGCGGCCGGGACGGCTTCGCACTCCGATCACGCCCGGGAAGTGGTGCGGACGTTCCTGGCGGCTGCCAAGGGCGAAGCCCCGGGATTTGCCATCAAGGATGAGCAGAAACTGCTTCAGGTGGCCCTGGACTTTGGGATCGAGGTGGCGGATCGCAGTGTGCAGGAGATCGCCATCGACGTGGGGGAGAAGGCGCAGGCGCAGTTTGGGCAGCAGGAGGGGGAACTGACGTTTATCAAGCGGGCGCCCCTGAAGCGGCAGGCGCTCTGGAGATCGCTGGGCGTGGTTCCGCGGGGCATTGACCGGGAGGTGTCCGAGTCGATGCACCGGACCCATATGGGCGTGGACATGGACTACCGCAACCTCATGCTCCAGGGCACGCGGTGTGCGCTGGCCGATGGCTTCGGCGGTTCCATGATCGCGACCGAGTTGCAGGACATTCTGTTGGGCTCCCCGACTCCGGTTGTGGGCAAGGTCAATCTGGGCGTGATCGATGCGGATCAGGTGAACATCATCGTGCACGGCCATGACCCCCTGCTTCCGGAAATGGTGGTGGCGGCCGCGCAGGACAAGGAGCTTATTGCTCTGGCCCAGTCCAAGGGGGCCAAGGGCATCAACATCGCCGGGCTTTGCTGCACGGCGCACGAACTCTTGATGCGGCACGGGGTGCCCATCGCCGGAAACATGCTGCAGCAGGAACTGGCGATTGTCACCGGCGCAGTGGATCTGATGGCTGTGGATGTGCAGTGCATTATGCAGTCGCTTCCAGAGGTGGCCCAATGCTATCACACCGAGATCATCACGACCTCGGCCGTGGCCAAGATCCCCGGCGCGACCCACATCCAATTTGACGAACACAACGCCTTGGAGTCTGCCAAAGACATCGTTCGTCGCGCGATTGAGAGATATACGCTGCGAAATGGCAGCACCAAGATCAGCATTCCCAAAGAGACCATAGAGGTGGTGGCCGGGTTCTCTCACGAAACCATCAACTACCTGTTGGGGGGCGTGTATCGGGCCTCCTATCGTCCGCTCAACGACAACATCATCGGAGGGCGGATCCGCGGGGTGGCCGGCGTGGTGGGTTGCAACAACCCGAGGGTCAAGCACGACGATATGCACGTGACCCTGGTCAAGGAGCTGATCAAGAATGACGTGCTGGTGCTGGAAACCGGATGCGCGGCCTTGGCGTGCGGGAAGGCCGGACTGATGATCCCGGAGGAGGGTCTCAAGTATGCGGGAGACGGACTGCGGGAGGTGTGTGAAACGGTGGGGATCCCGCCGGTGCTGCATCTGGGAGCGTGTGTGGACAATACCAGAATCCTGATGGCGGCCACCGCGATGGTCAAAGAAGGCGGGCTGGGAGACGATCTTTCCGATCTGCCGGTGGCCGGGGCCGCGCTGGAATGGATGAGCGAGAAGGCGCTGGCGATTGGCCAGTATTTTGTGGCTTCTGGGGTGTTTACGGTATTTGGGGTCACGTGGCCCACGGTGGGGAGTGAGGAGCTTACCAAACTCCTCTTCCAGGACTATGAGGACATCTACGGCGGCAAGTGGGCTTTTGAGCCGGATCCGCTCGAGGCGGCCAGGGTGATGATCGCGCATATTGACAAGAAACGAAAGGCCCTGGGGCTGGATAAGGCCAGAGAGCGCGTGCTCTTCGATATGGCGATGCGAAGGGAATTGGTGTAGGAATGCGGATGGTGGATGGCGGATTGCCGCATGCGACAGGATGATCCGGAATCTCAAATCTATGGTCCGAACAGGAGGATTGTAACGTGTCTAAGATTATCTGTTCAGCCGCGATACGCGGCGCGCATACCATTGTAGATCGAGCCGAGCGGAAGTGGAAAGACGCCATGGATCGGTGGGGCGCAAAACAGGCGGTGGGATTTCCAAACACCGCCTACTATCTTCCCGTGATCTATGGCATTACGGGAATCCCCGTGAAGACGGTGGGGGATATGGAGCAGGTGCTTAAGCAGTGCCGGGTGCTCCTTCCGCCCCCGGTCCGGGAACATGTGCATCTCCCCTATCTGGCGCCTGCGCTGGATGCGGGCATGGCCACGTTCTTTGCAGAGGAGATTATCGAGGCCATCCGGTATCTGGAGGATCCGAATTTCTACACCCAGGGGGAGGACCCCACGGATCACACCATATGGCTGGGTGCGGCCGACGACATCATTCTGAGAAAACGGGGCATCGAGTTTGTGGACGGAACAGCCCCGGGATTTGCGGCGATTGCGGGAGCAGTCCCGAGTCCGGAGATCGCGGCCCGAATCGCTCAGGAACTGCAGGAGCGGAACCTTTATGTGTTTATGTGTGGGGAGCACGAAGGAACGCGGTTCTCCGAGCAGTTGGTGGCGGCCGGTGTCCAGATCGGCTGGCCCACGCGGTTGGTCTCCTTCGGACCGGAAATTTCGTCTGCCGTTTTTGCCATGGGCTTTGCCACGCGAGTGGCCATGTCCTTTGGCGGTGTTGATCCGGGCGATTACAGAAGGATATTGATCTATAACAAGGATCGTACCTTCGCGTTTGTGATGGCCTTGGGGAATGTGACCGAAGAGTGGTATGCCAATGCGGCGGGCGCCATCAACTGGGGTTTCCCGACCATTGCGGATACGCCGATTCCGCAGGTGCTTCCGAGCGGCATCTGTACGTATGAGCACGTGGTATCCAACGTGCCCCACGATCAGATCGTGGCCCGGTCCATGGAAGTGCGCGGGTTGAAGGTGAACGTGGCGGAGGTTCCGGTGCCCGTGTCCTACGGTCCTGCCTTTGAGGGAGAACGCGTGCGCAAGGATGACGTGTATGCCGAAGCCCGCGGCGGACAGGTTCCTGTGTGCGAGTGGGTCACCTCCAAGCGGATGGACGAGGTGGAGGACGGAAAGATAGAGGTCATCGGTTCCGACCTGAATGATATGGCCCCGGGGACTATGTTCCCGATGGCGGTGGTCGTGGAAGTGGCGGGCCGGGAGATGCAGGAGGATTTCGAGCCGATCCTGGAGCGTCAGATCCATCACCTGATCAACTACGCGCAGGGCGTCATGCACATCGGCCAGCGCGACATCGCGTGGGTGCGCATCAGCAAGAGCGCGATGGACAAAGGATTCCGGCTTGGGCATATTGGCTCGATCCTGCATGCGAAGCTGCATCAGGATTTCGGCCGGATTTTCGACAAACTGCAGGTGAAGATTTACACCGAGGAGGAGCAGGTTCGAGAGATCTTGGGGAAGGCCCGGGCGTCGTATCATGTCCGGGATGCCCGGATCGAGGGCATGACGGATGAGACGACCGAGACATTCTACTCCTGCACCCTCTGTCAGTCCTTCGCGCCCAACCACGTGTGTGTGGTGAGTCCCGAACGCACGGGACTCTGTGGCGCTTACAACTGGATGGACTGCCGGGCGTCCTTTGAGATCAATCCCACCGGGCCCAACCAGCCGGTGGAAAAGGGAGAATGTCTCGATACCAAGCTCGGACGGTGGGAAGGGGTGGATGCGTTTTTGCGGAAGGCATCGCGCGGGAACATCGATCATTACTACTTCTACAGCATCGTTAACGACCCGATGACCACGTGCGGCTGCTGCGAGTGCATCGCGGCTGTGGCGCCTCTGTGCAACGGCGTGATGACCGTAAACCGGGAATACAGTGGCATGACACCGTCCGGGATGAAGTTCACCACACTGGCAGGTACCATCGGCGGCGGAATCAGCACGCCCGGTTTTGTGGGACACAGCAAATACAACGTGTGTCAGCGGAAATTCATCTCCGGGGACGGCGGGTTCAAACGATTGGTGTGGATGCCGAGCTCGCTTAAAGAGGAGCTTCTGGAACGGCTGAAACAGCGTTCCGAGGAGATCGGAATTCCCAATTTTTACACGATGATCGCAGACGAAACCGTGGGCGTGACTGAGGAAGAAATTCTGCCATTTTTGGACGAAGTCGGACATCCGGCTTTGACGATGGATCCGATTCTGGAATAGTTGACTGGTGACCGTTTTCCGGCGGGAGGGCTTTCCCGCCTTTCTGCCGGATCATGTCAAGAGAGGGAGCGTGCAATGGCGCTTACAGGGATTCAAATCTTTAAGTTACTCCCGAAAACCAATTGTAAGGAATGCGGATCTCCCACCTGTCTGGCCTTTGCCATGCAGTTGGCGATGGGCAAGACCGAACTGGCGCTGTGCCCCTATGTGTCGGAGGAGGCCAAGCAGCAGCTTGAGTCGGCTTCCGCTCCGCCCATCCGGACGGTGACGATCGGCACGGGGGATGCTGCGCTGAAGGTGGGCGGCGAGACGGTGATGTTCCGGCACGAAAAGACCTTTGTGAATCCGCCGGGTCTGGCGCTTCGGCTTACCGATGCGATGGACGCAGCCGAGGTGGACGCGCGCCTGGAGAAAATGAAGTCCCTGGCGTATGACCGCGTGGGACTGCTCTTAAAGCCAGATGCCGTGGCCATCCAGGAGACCCTCGGGGATCCGGCAATCTTTGCCGCGCTGGTCGGCAAGGTTCAGCAGTCCGGGGGGTTTGCCCTGATCCTGATGAGCGATCGGCCCGATGTGCTCGCAGCCGGACTCGCGATTTGCGGCGCGGATCGGCCGCTGATCTGTGCGGCCACCGAAGAGAATGCGGACGAGGTGGCCTTGTTGGCCAAGGAGCACAGCTGTCCGTTGGTGGCCCGTGCGGAGAATCTGGAGGCATTGGCTGCGCTGACCGATCGATTGGGTGCGCTGGGTGTCAAGGACATCGTGTTGGATTCGGGGTCGCGGACGCCCCGCCAGGCGCTGGAGGATCAGATCATCATCCGAAGATCGGCACTTGCCGGAAAGTTCAAGCCCCTGGGCTTCCCAACCATCACCTTCCCGTGCGAGATGACGGACGATCCCATGAAGGAGACCCTGATCGCCTCGACCTTCATCGCCAAATACGGAGGGATCATCGTCCTTTCCGAGATGGAAGGGCACAGCGTGTTCCCGCTGCTGTTGGAGCGGATGAACATCTACACCGATCCCCAGCGGCCGATGGCCACGGAGGAGGGGATTTACCCGATCGGCGGGCCGGACGAGAACTCGCCGGTGCTGATCACGAGCAATTTCTCCCTGACGTATTTCATCGTGTCCGGGGAAATCGAGACGAGCCGGGTACCCACCCATCTGTTGGTCAAGGACACGGAGGGGCTCTCTGTGATGACCGCCTGGGCGGCCGGGAAATTCGTGGCTGAGGAGATCGCGCCCTTTGTACTCAAAAGCGGGATTGCCGACAAGGTGACGCACCGCAAGCTCATCATACCCGGGTACGCGGCTCAGATCTCCGGGGAACTGGAGGAGGAGCTGCCCGGATGGACCATTGAGATCGGTCCCCGCGAAGCGGCGCACCTGTCCGCTTATCTGAAGCAGTGGAAGCCCTGATTTCAAGACGGGAACCTGGTTTCTGGGGCCTTGGGCCCCAAACCACAATGGGAATAAGGAGAGCATCATATGATTTTGATCGGGGAAAATATCAACGTGATGTCCACGAGCATCGGCATCGCGATGAAGAACAAGGACGCCAAGCCGATCCGGGAGATGGCGCTGGCCCAGCAGAAAGCCGGCTTGGATTATATGGACATCAATATCGGCCCCTCCAAACGGAAAGGGCCCGATGTGATGGACTGGATCGTAAAGACCGTGCAGGAGGTGGTAGATCTGCCCATGTTTCTGGATACCACCAATGCGGAAGCGATCGAGGTCGGGCTGAAGGCGCACAAAGGGGAGGCGGTGATCAACTCCATCTCCTGCCGTCCGGAGCGCATGCAGGTGCTCTTCCCGCTGGTGAAGCGGTATGACGCGGCCTTCGTGGGTCTGCTCTGGGGGATCGAGGGCATGCCCAGGGATGCTGCGGAGCGGGGCGGAAACGCGGCCGAGCTGATGGCTGCTGCCGCTGAGGAGGGCATCGACGAGGGGAAGATGTGGATGGACCCCATTGTCACGCCGGTCTCGGCCCAGCAGGATCAGGTGTGTGCGCTCTTGGAGTTTATGGAGATGTGCAAGGACATCGCGCCCACATCCAAAACCACGTGCGGTCTTTCCAATGTATCCAATGGGGCGCCGGAAGAGCTCAGACCCATCATCAACCAGACCTACCTGATGATGCTGATGAAACATGGACTGGATTCGGCCATCGTCAATGCGTATGATACCGAGCTGATCGCCATCGCGCGGGGGGAGCAGGAGGATCTGATGAACCTGGTCCACCGGGTCATGGACGGCGAGGAGATGGATCGGGGCTCCCTGTCCAAGGAAGAACTGGACTATGTGAAGACGACCAAGGTGCTCTTGGGGCACTCCCTGTATTCCCATTCCTGGCTCAAGCTATAGGATGGGGTGGGATGGAAGCGGTGGCTCTCCTGGGGGGAAAAACTCCCGGTGGCACCCGCCTGGACGGTTCCTGGGGATCGTCCCATTATAGGCTGATACGCAGGTGATCCGAGGGCGCTCTGGGACCCCCCTCCCTTTTCCATGGCTGAGGCCGGAACGTGGGGGAGGCAGAGCGCCCTTTCGTGTTTCCTCGACCCGCGCGACACGGGGGGGAGGGAGCATCGGGGCGCGCCGTTACAGGCGCCTGTTCGATGGATCCGCGCAGGGTCCGATCATCAGGGGAAATAAGGAAGAAGAATGGACGGGTGTAAGATCACATTTTTGCCATGGGGCAGCGAGGCGGTCGTTCCGGAGGGCACCGATCTTCTGGCAGCCGCGATGGCAGCCGATGTGCGGCTGTATAACAGCTGTGGCGGCGAAGGGGTGTGCGGTCGGTGCAAGGTGATCGTAAAGGAGGGCCCTGTCAAGACCGAGCTCAGCGGACGACTCACCGAACAGGAGCGTGCCGCTGGCTACGTTTTGGCGTGTAGAACCACGGTCCACGGCGATGTGGCCGTGGAAGTGCCGCCCGAGTCGCGGATGGAGCGCGAGCAGATCTTGACCGAGGAGGCCAAGGTCAGCCGGTTGGCCGGGCTTTTCAGCCGGGCTGAGGAGGTGGAGCGCATGGCCGAAGGGGACGAGCGCACCTTGTTTGCGTATTCCCCGTTGGTCACCAAGCTCTTCCTCAAACTCCCTGTGCCCACGCTCCAGGACAATGTCAGCGATCTGGAGCGCCTCTACCGGGAGATCCGCAGGCATCGCGAGATCCCCATCATGCAGACGGGCCTGTCCAATATTAAGAAATTGGGGCGGCTCCTGCGGGACAGCAAGTGGGAGGTCACGGTCACGCTCGGAATGCGAAACGGCACCACCGAGGTGGTCCTGATCGAGCCCGGGGATACGTCGGAGAGAAATTTCGGGATTGCGCTGGATATCGGCACCACCACCGTGGCGGCCAACCTGGTGGATCTGACCACCAGTGAGACGCTTGGGGTCAAGGCCACGCACAATCGGCAGGCCAGCTATGGGGAAGATGTCATCACCCGGATCATCCATGCGGAGAAGGGCGATGGCCTGGAGCGGCTGCACCACGCGGTGGTGGACACGGTAAACGATTTGATCGCTGCGCTTTTGGCAGAACATGGCGTAAGCCTCAACGAGGTGACTGCAGTCACATGCGCGGGCAACATGACGATGGTGCATCTGCTGCTTCGCGTGGATCCTTATTTTATCCGGCGGGAGCCCTATGTGCCCACTGCCAATTTTATGCCGGTGATCCGGGCGGCAGAGGCCGGGATCAAGCTGAACCCGCGCGCGCTCCTCTCCTGTTTGCCGGGCATCTCAAGTTATGTGGGAGGCGATATCACGGCCGGGGTGCTGGCCAGCGGCCTGGATGCCGGCGAAGGCCTGTTCATGCTCATCGACATAGGCACCAACGGCGAGATTGTTCTCGGGAATAAGGAATGGCTGGTGTGCTGTGCCGCTTCGGCGGGGCCGGCGTTTGAGGGAAGTGGCGTGCACTCCGGGGTGCGGGCCATGGCCGGCGCGATCCAGAAGGTGCAGATCGATCCGGGAACCTACGAGCTGACCCTCTCCACCATCGGGGAGGGCAAGCCCATAGGAATCTGCGGCTCCGGGTATGTGGATGCGGTGGCCGCGCTCCTTCAATCGGGAATCATCGACCGGTCTGGCAAAATCCGAACCACGCTCCCCAAAGCCCTTGCCGATCTGCGCATCAAAGAACTGGATGGAGAGCTGGCTTTTGCCCTGGCTACCGACCAAGAGAGCGCGACCGGGCACGACGTGCTGATCACCGAGGTGGATATCATGCACCTGATCCGCTCCAAGGGCGCGATCTACACGGCGAGTAAAGTCCTGGCCGAACGCATGGGCGTAACGCTGGCGGATCTGGATAAGTTTTACATCGGCGGAGGATTCGGCAACTACCTGAACATCGAGAAGGCGATCTGGATCGGCCTGCTTCCCGATCTGCCTCTGGAGCGATTCGAATTTATCGGCAACAGCTCGCTGACCGGAGCGAGGATGGCGCTTCTGTCCCATGATGCCCGGGCCAAGGCGCGGGAGATCGCCGAGAAGATGACGTATATTGAGCTTTCGGTGGAGCCTTCGTATATGCAGGAATACGTGGGTTCGCTGTTCTTGCCGCATACCGACATAGACCTTTTTCCCACCGTAAAACAAACCTTGAGGATCTGACATGTCCTATACCATTGCAGTGGCCGGCAAGGGGGGCTCGGGAAAAACGACGCTCTGTGCCCTGACCCTTTATCACCTGCTCAAGACCGGAAAAACCCCGGTGCTGGCGGTGGATGCGGACCCCAATGCCAATCTCAATGAGGCCTTGGGGGTGACGTTTGACAAGACGGTCGTGAGCACGGTGGACCGCTTCATGGACGGGAAAGAACAGATGCCCGCGGGCGTGCCCAGGGATCGGTATCTGGAATACCAGGTGCAGGATGCCATTGTTGAGGCCAGCGGGTATGACCTTTTGGTCATGGGTCACACCGAAGGGCCAGGATGTTACTGCCATGCCAACGATATGCTCAAAGCCTATCTGGAGAAACTGGTGGTCAACTATCCCTATATCGTGATGGACAACGAGGCGGGGATGGAGCATGTTTCCCGGCGCACCACGCACGATGTGGATGTGCTTTTAATCGCCGCCAATCCCACGTCAGTGGCGCTACGTTCGGCCAAACGCATCTATGAAATGGCCACCCAGCTTTCGGTGGTCATCGGCAAGGCCTACCTGGTGATCAACGATCTCAATCGGACGGCCGAGTCCGTTCCCGAGATAATGATTGAGGAGATGGGCCTGCCGCTCCTGGGAAGTGTGCCGTATGACGAGGCGGTGATTCGGCGGAGCATCGACGGCACCCCGCTTACCGAGCTGCCCGAGGACTCGCCTGCCGTGGTGTCCGTGGCGAAGATGATGGCCACACTCGGGCTTTAAGGAAGGGAAAAGAAGCTGAACTCGGCCTGAAGAAAACCAGGGGCAGATCACGCAAGAGACGCCAAGATGCTGCCCCTCATCCTAAGGCGTCTGTCGGACCTGTCCGCGTCAAAAAGGAGGGTTTCCCATGCAGGAGTGCACCGGATCAGCCAAGTTGGTCGCCTTCGTCCTGATCATTCTGGGTACGCTCGGTCTACTGGCTAATGAGTTTATTGCGGGATGGGGCCGGGCTGCGACGCTTGCGTCCGCCGCCCTGAACGTGATCGGGCTATTGGGTCTGGCCTACCCGATGTTGCGGGAGCGGAAACGGGCGGGCAAATAGATGAGGTCGTTTGCCCCCTGTCAGGCCATCAAACGGAAGGGGCCCGGCCCGGACCGGCCAGCCGGGTGAGAGGAAGCCATTTTTGGGGGATGAAGAAAAGGGTTGACATTCCAGGATAGATCCGATATCTTAGGTCCCAATAGTTCAGATCTGTCCGTTGTCTCTCTGGTGGGCCGGTTCCAGCGGTGGGGTGTGTAGGAGGCGAGGAGAGCCCACAGTGGGAACAGGGTGTGGGCTCTCGTGCTCTTGAGGAGGTGGCAATGTGGTCGGTTCTCGTTGTCCGGGGTTCCTCGGTTATTAGTAGTTGCTGGAATGGATTGGGTGCGCCGGGACGCTCCTTTCTCCCTGTTACATGCGTTGCGGCAATGTCAAGATCCTCCCTTTGATGTGGGTTTCCCAAGGGGAGGTTTTTTTGTGTCCGCTGAGTTCTAATTTTTTTGCCGAAACAATGGATAGTGCCACGCAGGTATAGACAGCAAGCCCATGGAGTCCTTTGCGTGAGATCGGCAGACGAAAGGGCTGCCTACGCGGACTGGGGGGGCGCTGCCGGATCACTTAACCGGTCAGGCTGGCCATCAGCCATCCACC
>JAZDJA010000073.1:0-15587 GCA_043804415.1 Candidatus Latescibacterota bacterium
CATCCATCAGGAAGGCATGGAGGAAGTCCGCCTGTTTGACCACCACCGTGGTCTGGTAGTCTATGACCGAGCCTTCCCGCACCTTCTTGAGTGTCGAGTGTTTCTTGCTGAGGTTCTGGTAGTCGGGATACTGGGAGAACACGCTGCCGTCCTGAATGGCCGCATCGGAGAGGGGGACCACATCTCCCTCCGCCGTGATGGTGCGCCCGAAGTCGATCTGAGCGGTACTGTTGTCGGAGAGATAGAAGAGCGGATTGTTGGCCACGTCTTTCCCGCGCTCCTTGAACACCTTTTGGATCTTGTGCTGGGTGATACGAACGGAGCCGTCCTCAAAAAGCCGGTACAGGACCTCCTGATGGAGGGTGATGGATCCCGAATGGGGATAGGCAGAATCGGGGGGTGCTGTCTCCAGCGCTGCCAGGAGCGTCTCGTCGGTGATGTCTGCGACAGTGCGCCATGTATCGCCCGGACGGGATTTTCCCAATTCAAGCCGCTGGACCTCGGATAAGCCCAGCTCCATCCGGCCCTCGACCCCGTGCTGGAAGATGACCCGGTCATTCGAGATTTCGAGAAGCCGGCCCACATATTCCTCGCCCTTTTTCATATACAGGACATCGGTGTTCTCTGCGGTCTCCTGGCCGTGCCCGATCGAACCGAAAAGACACACGACTATGGTGAGGAGAATTCGGATGGCGCGTGGTTTCATCGCATACTCCTTTCTGTTTCAGGTTCTTCCTATCGCGGGGAATGCGGAGATGCCGGGGGAATCCGGATGCATCCGAAAGAAGGGACCCGCATCCCATGGAACGAGGTCCTTTATTGCGTCGAGGGATTCGACTCCCGCACGCTCGTATGCCGCAATGCCAATGCCACAGACGTGGCCCAAGCCAATACCTTGAACGCTCCCGAGTCCAGTGCAGCCTCCAACTCGTGCCGGCCAAGGAGGAGGAGTTCCTGTTCCTCGAGATCATCCGCATGGGGCGCGGTCACTGAGCGGGCCTCGCGCGCCAGATACAGATAGGCGGTGGCGAATCCGCGATTGGCGCCCACGCGGAAACTTCCCAGATCGGTCCAATCCGGCGCCTCATACCCCGTCTCCTCCAGCAGTTCCCGTTTGGCCGCATCCAAGGGCGCTTCATTCGGCTCGATGTATCCGCCCACGGGCGCCAGCGTGACGCCATCCACCCCGTATTTCACCTGGCGAAAACAAAGATACTCGCCCCGTTCGGTAACGGCCATGACATTGACATAGTCCGGCGTAATCACCCATGGCCATTTGGGAATAATGCGGCCGTCGGGAAGTTCCACCGTGTGGTCTTCGACGGTCAGGAACGGGCCGTGCTCGAGAATGGTGGTTCGTGAAAGGGTCTTCCAGGGGTCCATGTCTGCCGGATCCTTATGGGTGAAGGCTGATTCCGCTTGGCTGCGCTTTTCCCACAGATCACCTCGCCGCTTCCTCTTATATGGGCGGCGCGATCCTTGGGTCCCAGGGCGCATTCCAATCATTCCACGTTGAAAAAGAGCTGTTCCCTGGAATACTTGCTCACCTTCTGGAGAAAGGTCTGGTACGCGGCATAGTCGGCCACCGGAACGATGCGCTCGGTCCTTCTAAAGGTGTCGTGGAAGATTATCGTCGTATCGTCCTCCGCGGTGAAGCTTGCGCTATACGTGGCGTAGGGGGTTTCCAAACCGATCTCCGGCGGCAGGTATTTGACGCGATAGGTTTCCGGCACTGTGATCGTTACGTCGTGAATCATCTCGAAGCTCGTATCATACACGATATCATATTTCCGGGTGGGGAGCGTGGTCTCCGAAAAGTCCATTTTCGCGCCGGGTATGGCGAAGATGCGCAGGTTTCCGGCCTTCACCACGTAATCCCGGAGCGTGTAGGAAAGGTGCAGGGCGAAGGGTCTGGAGATGTCGTACACATTGTCCAGAGCGTATTCATCCAGCGTGGCATCCGGGCCAAACGAGCTGACCATGTTGGTCAGCATGCGTCCGTGGTCGCTCTCCTTGCGATACATGTAGAAGCTCCGCACGCGGGCCTCGTAGTCCCCCACATACGAGCTGACATATTCGGTTCGGGCATCTCCGTCCGGTAGAATATGCATCTTCAGGATATAGGTCCGCCGGTTCTCTTCGGGCGCGGGAACCGCAATGAAGCCGATCTCCCGCCTCAAGGCATTGATCGTGGTAACGCCGTGGTCGTCTCCCCGGAAGGCTGGATATCGATGGGTGGTGGAGGTGGCGTCCAGGTAGAAATCCCGTCCATCCAGATGCACCTGGGTGATGGCGTGGTTGCCGCGCATGGAGGGGATTTCTCGATCCGCTACCCCCGCCTGATTGGTCAGGATGATGATGGGTTCGGAGGTCACGCCGATGACGTTGAGCATGGTGGTGAAGAGGATGGACTTGTCTATGCAGTCGCCGTATTTGCTCTGCAGCGTGTAGAATGCCTCGTGGCCCGACCAGCCGGATCCGATGCTCCCCTTGATGGAGATGTAGCGAATGCTCCCCTGGATGAAATGGTAGATGCGCGCCACCTTCTCCTCCGTATCCGTCGTACCCGCGGTGATCTCTGCTACGGCCTGTTCAATCTCAGGCGTGATTTGGATTCTGCGGGTCTGCATGCGGGTCAGCCAGTCGAAAATGTAATCCCAGGTCTCAAAAAGAGCGGCTTCGACGCGGGGGACGACTGTTGTATAGGGCGGCATGGAAGGCTCCGGGATCAGCGGCACCACATCGGTCAGCTCCCAGACATACTGCGTGGAACTTCCCTCCCGTATCACCCTGGGCGCCTCCCTGCCTTCCGGCATCAGATACGCCTTATAGTTCAGCGTCTTTGTGTTGGGGAGGGTGACGGTCATCCGGGAGTGGCGCACCGGCTCGTAGGCCTGGAAATAGAAGCCTGGAAAGAAGAGCTCCTTGTCGAAGGGATCGAATTCCTCTCGCTCGTAGGCGTATTCCACGATGCAGCCCACGCCCGTCTCCGGCAGCGTGTAGGAGAAGACCTTGCCTTTCCCGAAGTATACGCCTTCGCCCGCTGGATCTGTGATCTGGGCGGTGGCGGGATCGAGCGGGATGATCTTCCCGGAGGGAAGGATGGTGCGTGCCCAGAGCAGCTTAATCCGTTCCCGTTTCTCGTCGAACTCGGTGGACTGATCGCTCCATTCCTGCTTCTTTTCCTCCTTGAGAATCAGGCCCCGAAAGTGGTAGCGGTACATGTTTGTGCCGTCAGCGTTCAGCACATATTCCCCATCATCCAAAAGGATGATACCGTCCGCATCGGGATATTTGAGGGCCTGCTCCTGCGCCTGTTCGAGGATCTCCCGAACATCCTGAGGGATCTCCTTCGCCTCCCCCTCCTCCGGGAAGGCGACCGCCTGCTGCGGCATCTCAAAGAAGATCTCCTTGACGCGTTCGCGGGGGATCGCTGTTTCTCCGTCGAGGAGGAGTTCTTCGTGGGCATAGGTGGCGGTTTCGGTGCGAATCTCCTCGCCATCGTGTGTCTTGACCACATGGGCCTGGAGGATGGGAGCACTCAGAAGAAGCAGCAGCGCGGAGAAGGGCAATTTTCTCAGCATGGGAGTCTCCTTGGGTAGGGAAGCTTGGGGCGCTGGTCACCGGTTATCGGACATTGAGCATTGGGCATTGCGTATTGGACATTGAATATTGGAAGTTGGATCTTGGGCATTGTGGCAGTTCTCAGCTCAACAGGAACGGCCTCCTTCAATATGTCATCGCGCATTTCGTCGCGTAAGGCGGCTTGTGTGACGAGATCCACAGGGCAGCTGAGCAGTTCCGACAGAGTTCGCCTAACGCGCGCAAAGTGAAAAAGCCCGACAGGACGATTGAATGCTACTAACAGATCTATGTCGTTTGTGTCAACCGCTTCGTCGCGTGCCACTGAGCCGAATAGCGACAAAGATCCGATCCCCATCTCCTGCAGTTTCACGCGATGCGTGGCCAACGTGTCTAAGACCTCCTGGCGTCTCATGATAGTTACTCCTTGTTTGGCAGAATCCGGTATGGGCGAGATGGGGTCCAGTTGGGGACGCGGAGCGTCAGGTCGGCGTTCGAGAAGGAACGCCACCCTCTCCTACCGAACCGTGCGGTTCAGCGCACGGCGTCTTTGCACTCCATATCCTGTCCGGAAATCTCGGACTCCTGAACCCCTGATGCCACCGACACACCCCCCCCTGATGCACGGATCCACCCCGCTGGGGCGGAGGGGACGGGATCCATGTCATCAGTGCGTATCAGTGCCATTGGTGGTTCCGTATTGCCGCCGCCCTGCTGTATCCTATGTGGTGAAGCGTACCGAGGAGTAGCGCCTTTGCGCGATTTGCCGTGAACTCCGCTCTGCTCCGTTCACGGTTCGGTTAGGGACGCGGAGCGTGGGAACGAGAAGAAGAAAAGGGACAAAAAGAGAACAACAAAAGACAGGAAGAAGACAGCACCTAGTGGTTTTTCCAGAGGGAAGATAGGATAAACTGCATGCTGCGTCAAGCTTTTTCTGGAGTTTCAGGGGACCGGAAAAAAAAGGTTAGAAGCGCATTCCCGGTCTCGATCCGCAAGCTGCCTTTTTCGGCTTCCGGTTCGCTGAAGGCCTGCATGTCGTCCGGCTTCCCATCGCTGGTGTAGATGGCCACGGGCACGGGCTCCGGCGTATGGGTGCGTAGCGACACCGGCGTGCGATGATCCGGGAGCACCATCAGCCGAAAGGCTCCGAAAGCCCGCATTCCCTGAAGCACCGGTCCTACGACCTTTTCATCAAAATCCTCGATGGCCCGAATCTTATCCGTCAAGCTCCCGTTGTGGCTCGCCTCATCCGGAGCCTCCACGTGCACATACACAAAATCCAACTCCTCCAGCGCAGACAGGGCGTATTGCGCCTTGCCCGCATAGTTGGTGTCGAGGTATCCGGTGATCCCCGGAACTTCGATCACCCGCAGGCCCGCAGCGATTCCGATGCCCTTCAGCAGATCCACCGCCGAGATCACTCCGCCGGACAGGCCGAAGCGGTCCCGGAGCGCAGGAATCTGCAGCGCCTTGCCCGAACCCCACAGCCAGATCTGGGTGGCCGGAAGCTCCCCCCGGGCGATCCGGTTTCGGTTGACCTCTGTATCCTTCAGGATCGCGACCGAATTCGCCATCAGCCCTCGAACCTCCTCAGACGAGGGCCCCTGCGGAAGATGATCCGCCGCCCTCTCCCCCAATACGTCGTGGGGAGGCACGGCGTCCATTCGATCCGGGCCATTCCGCATCACCATCAGATGGCGATAGGATACTCCCGGATGGAAACGAACCCGATCCGATCCAAGATGCTTTTGAATTTGCTCCATCAGTGCCCGGCCTTCGTCTGTGGAAATGTGGCCTGCGCTGTGATCGAGAATCCGACCCTCCTCCACGGTGATCAGATTGCATCGGAAGGCCACCTCATCCTCCGTCATCGCGATTCCCATGCTGGCTGCCTCGAGGGCCGCCCGTCCGGTGAGATACCGGTGCGAATCGTATCCCAGAATCTCCAGATTGGCCACATCGCTCCCCGGGCTTTTCCCTTGGGGGATCGTGCGCACCAAGCCTCCGACTCCCTTCCGGGCAATTTCGTCCATATGGGGGGTGTGTGCCGCCTCCAGCGGGGTCTTTCCATCCAGGGCGTCGATCGGATAGTCGGCCATGCCGTCGCCGAGGAGAATCGCGTATTTCATGGGGTATGGGTCTCCACGTTCGGGTTGTTCAAAGTGAAGGTTCACCACCTGACGCCTTTTCAGGGAACGCACAAAGGTCGTGTGAAAGTGGGCGAGCGGGAAGGTGCGGACTTCTCAGACCGGCGAACCTCAGACAGGTAGCGCTGAAGGAGTAGGGCGGCGCCATTCTTTTCCGAAACGGTCGTGGTATTCCCAGACAGGTGCTGAGGCGCGCCGATCACAACACTGCGACCCCACAGCGCATAAAGCGTTCCATTCATCTCAAACGACGAGGTTTATGCCAAGTACCCTGTGCCTGCTCCAAACACGCTTGCGGCTTGCGGATCGTCTCAGCGTTCTTTCTGTCAGACTGGGGAATGTGCAAGCCAAATTGAGTAAAGATACGACGAGGAGGATCAGACTGCAAGGTTTTTTTCGGGGCAGCGTCCCCGAATTGCCCCGGCGTCATTTTCTCTATGTGGTTGTTCTCCTTCCGCTCTTGCGGATCTTCCCATCGCGCTTGCTGCAAGACTTGGTGGAATCTCAGAGGTATCAAGTTGTTTTCTGCTCGGAAATAATGGAAAGTTTTCCCTTGACAAAAATTTCATATCAGTTATATTTCCTGCGTACTTTTGTAGAGAAACGCCAGGGCGGTGTTGCCTGACAGATACGGCTTTGAGCAGTTTCAGCGGAGGCATGCTTTGGGGGCGCATCGCCTTTGGGTGAAAGCCGATCCCCAGGCATGCGGCAGTCGTGATCCGGCGTCCTTGCACGCAGTGGAATCCAGTGGTCAAGGAGGTCGGATCACCCACATCATTTCATAAACGAGAGGAGCGCGTCATGTTGTTTCTTACCAGTCTCGGAACTTTCCTGCTCGACGTGGGGATCGCCTTGATCCCGTTTGTCATCGTGCTGTGGATCTACAAGGTCATCGTGCAGGGTCGCTACCGGGGTTCCGGCCTGGATTTGGATCGCGAACTGGGCGCAGCGGAAAATCCCGCCGTGAATCTCCTGATGGTGGGGCTGCTTTTCGGGCTCGTGTTTGCGTTCCGGGGCGTGGCCTTCCCGGAGGGAGTCCCCCTGAAAGACCGGATTCTGCAGCTTGCCCTGTATGGGGCCGTTGTCATTGCCCTGCAGTTGGTGGCGCAGGTGTTGACGGATAAGATCATCCTCCGCCGATTCAACGATGCGAAGCAGGTATTCGGCGAGCAAAACACCAGTGTGGCTCTGGTGAAGGCCGCCATCGCTGTGGCCACGGGCCAGATGGTCGCGGCCGCCACGGGCGGGAATGTGCACATGCTCGGACAAGCGCTGATCTGGTTTGTCGTGGGGCAGGCGGTGCTCGTGCTCCTGGGCGTTTTCTATCAATGGATCACGCCGTACGACATTCAGAAAGAACTGGAGGAAAAGAATTTGGCGGTCGGATTTGGCTTCTCCGGCATGCTGATCGCAGGCGGGATCGTGGTCAGCCGGGCCGTGTCGGGAGGTGCGACCACCGAGTGGAGCGCGGAATTGCTCAGCGTAGGAACTTTTGTGCTGGCGATTGCGCTGGTTGCCGTACTCATGCGTTTTGTGTTTGACTGGATCGTGCTGCCCAAGGTTTCGTTCAACGAAGAGATCGCGGAGCATCGGAACGTCGGAGCCGGACTGATCGAAGCGTCGGCGTTTATTCTACCGGCGATGTATATCGTGCAGGTGCTATAAGGGGGTAAACGCAATGAACAGAATTATCCAACGGAAACTCAGCGTCCTCCTTATCGGCATCCTGAGCCTGGGACTGTTATGGAGTGAGGACGCCTTTGCACGCGGAGGATTTGGCGGCGGTGGTTTCGGTCGGGGAATGGGCCGAAGTTCCCGGAGCTTTGCCCGCTCCACACCGAGGCGCGCCACTCCCAACCGAACGACCGGACGGGGGATCAAGAGTTCGCGTACCAATGCCAAAAGCTCCGGATTCACTCGGTCCAAGGCGTCCTCTGCCGCGCTGAGCCGAGGGGCTTCCCCCACGAGGATTGGGAAGAACGCGCCCTCAAGGGCCGGAAGTGTGGGCCAGTTCAAGACCGCTCAGCGGCAAGCGACCGCCAAGCAAACCTACCAGGCGCGGACGATCAAAGGAAGCACCGTCCAGACCGCTACGCCATCGGGCAGCATCAATCGCAGCAACAAGCAGTACGGCCAAAATGGAATGTATCGCGGTACCACCCGGGACACGTATCGGGGTACCACGGTCATCCACAATTACGGGTACGGCGGCATGGGCATGGGAGGGGGATTCGGAGGCTTCTGGACGGGCTATATGATGGCGAACATCACCAACATGATGTATTTCAATATGTTCTACCATAACTGGAACCGGATGGACCGCCAGTCCCTTCGGGATCAGATCCCCAAAGAGGAGTACGAAAAACTGGAGCAGCGGGTGGCCGAACTTGAGGCACAGGGCGTCCCCCGAGATCCCGAGAACAACCAGATCGAAGTGCCCGACCGGGACGTGCAGGCCTATCTTGACAAGCATCCGGAACAGCAGGAGGAGTATTATGCGGCCACGTATGAGCTGGACCGGGCGCAGAGCATCGAGGAACCTCTGGAAACGGATTCCGGGAAGTCCTCCTCGGAGGATTCGGGAGGGGGTGGCACGCTGTATTTCCTGTTGGGCATGGGGGCCATCTGGCTGGTGCTGAGAAAATGGTGAGTGAAGTGGGAAAGTGAGATAGTGAGAAATTGAGCGACTGAGGAATACCGATGTCTCGGAGGATTCAATCTCACTGGCACTTGGATGGGTGCAGCCTGTCTGACGGGGCAGCAATCGAAATCCATGAGTTCTCCAAATCCTTCTCACTCTTTACGATTCTGCTGCAGCGAGAGCGCACCCACTCGAAAAACAAGATCCACTCAAGGAGCAACCGCATTACGGAGAAGTGTTCTTCTCGTTCCCACGCTCTGCGTGGGAACGGCGATTTGACGCTCTGCGTCAAGAGGATTCCAAGTGCCAGGAAGCCGCGGCCAAGACGAAGGCACAACATTTCCTGAGGTAATGGGAGTATCACAAGCTGCAGCACAAGAGGGATGGATCCTATCTGTTCTGCGAGGAAGGAAGCCATTCTGAGTTGACTCGGGCCGAGGACGTGATGTGCCAGTAGATAGCGCGTGTTCATAAGAATTGGGTGCGGAGGGGCTACGTGGTTGATCGGCCACATTGAGGGCATGCAAGAGCGAGGTACTGTCCAGAAAAGACGAGATTGCTGGACGTGAGTTTGGCCTGGTGACGCGGAGCGTCGGAAGGGCGTTCCCACGCAGAGCGTGGGAACGAGATGGAAACACCGGGCATCACGTGATGGCTGAAATGCGCCCAACAAGACAAATGGAGGATATTGTCGTGTGGCCGCGCCACATCCTCATTTGCGACGTTAGGAGGACTGGAGCTCCAACAATGAGACAGGCTTGGATCCGCCCCTACCTGACAGCTTGGCAGCCATCGTCGTCCAAAAGGAAACACAGCTGATGACCTGGCTCTGGTGGGCAATACCCCTCATCGTGGCGGTCTTCCTCTGGACTCTCAGCGAGTTCCTTCGGGGCCGTCTCAAGGAAATCACCAGTGGTGTCCTCGCCATCCTCATCTTCGTGTTGGTAGGGATGGCATTATTCATTTCCGGCTGGAAGATCGGCATCGGGGCGCTGGTCGGAGCCTTTGCTCTTATCAACCTTCTGCGTTCAGTCGCGCTCACACTCGCCAGACGCCTCATCGCGTATCCGGATCTTGGTTTCGACGATTACAGTCGTCGCCAGCTTGAGCGAACAAAGGCGGACTTCGGATCTGAGGCCTACTTCAAACGCCGCGAGCGAGAGGAGGAGGACGAGACACACCACAAGAACGCGACCGTTTCCATGGCAATGAAGATCCCGGCAGTCGCGGAAGTGCTTTCCCAGTGTAGCGCGACGGAGCGAGATCTGGCGGAACTCTACGGCCGTATCGAGGTGAATTCTCTACCTCCGCGAGTGCGGGAGACGGTTCTGTAGAACCATCACATCATACGATTCTTCTTGGAGAACTCGGAACCTTGCGAGATCTACGATGGAACATACGGACGGGAAGTATCGTGGAACGGGCACGTCACGCTTCAACTCTGGACGCACAGCAATCCTGATGGACCGTCACCACGATAGTGTGCCCCTTTCATGGGACGGCCTGTGCCTTCTAACAACAGCATGCAGCGGACGACGCTACGCGCCGCCGCTGATGCTGGGCGTTATGCCCTGAAACATACTACTCGCTCTTTCGGAAGGGCTGGCTAGCATAACCTCACATGGAGGTGCTATAACCTCAATAAGAGGTTATAGCACCTCAAAAGGAGGTCAATACCATGTTGGAGGCTATTCTAGGATCAATCAGCAGCGAAAGGGTTCTTCTGTTCATTCTTGCTCGGAACGAGGGGTACGCAACAGAGATTGCTCGATTCTACGAGACGGATCTCGCTCCAATTCAGAGGCAGCTGGACAAACTGGAAGCAGCCGGTGTTCTGGCAAGTCGCAAAGCGGGTAGGACACGCTTGTACTCGTTCAATCCCCGCTGTCCATTCCTTAAAGAACTCCAAGCCCTTCTTGAGAAAGTCATGACGTTCTGTCCTGACGACTTGAGAGAACGACTTGTTATGAACCGACGAAGACCTAGACGAAGAGGGAAACCGTTGTGAAGACTGTCGCCACAATGACCAGGGCCGATCTTGGTGCATTCGTTCAAGAACATCTTCGCAACAAAGGACTCGATATGGTTCTCAGTGGCGGAGCCTGCGTATCCATCTATAGTGAAAACAAGTATCCCTCCATGGATCTGGACATGATCCACACTAGCCTCATGACTCCTAAGCGCAAACTGATTCGCGATGCAATGAGCGAACTTGGGTTCATTGAGGAAGGGCGTTACTTCAAACACCCTGACACGGACCTGTTCGTTGAGTTTCCTCCTGGACCACCCGCTGTCGGGCAAGAACCTGTCAAAGAGATCCAAGAGCGACATGAAGTCACGGGTATTCTTAAGATCATATCACCTACTGACTGCGTCAAAGACAGGCTGACAGGATTCTACCACGACAATGATTCCCAATGTCTCGATCAGGCAGTTCTGGTTGCGCAGCATAGCCAAATCGACATCAAAGAAGTCGAGCGATGGTCACAAGGCGAAGGCAAGCTCGAACAGTTCAAGCAGATCCGGAAACACCTGGAGAAGAAGGCATAACAAAGCCTTGGAGCTTACGGGTGGCCCCGCCGCTCAAGGCGAACGTTCTCACCCTTCCACTCTCTCCGATTCTGCTGCGGCGAGAGCGCATCCACTCGAAAAAGACTCCGCTCAAGGTGCCACCGCATTAGAGAGAAAGTAGCTATGGCTGATCTAGCAGGAAAAATCAAAGTGCTCATCGGAGGCCGAGAGGATGGAAAAACCGTCCTCGATCGGCTCCTGCCCCACAAGTCCAACGATCAGCATGATCTGCATGTGGAAGACTATCTCGTTCCCACGCAGAGGGTGGGAACGAGATGGAACTACTTGTAGGCCGGAAGAAAGGGAACTGCGTGACGACGGAGAGATACATCGCGGTCGATAATGTGTGTGCATGGCCGAATCTAACGAAGATGCCGGACGGCGCGATCATTGCCGCCGCGAGGACGGAACGTGACATAATACGAACACCGGAGGAATCGATGGAGCAACACATCATTCGCGTATCGCCTGACGGGCCTATCCCCACGCTTCACGAGGCGGTGGATCGTGCGCGATTGTTCAGAAAAGAGCATCCGGGGCACGCGATCGACATCGTGTTGCATGCTGGCACCTATCGGTTCGCACGATCAGTCCAGCTGACCGGGGAAGACTCTGGTGCCCATGATGCGCCGCTGGCTATCCGCACGGCGCCGGGCGAACGGGTCGTGCTGTGTGGTGCCAGAGGGCTCGGCTCCTTTCGCGAGATTTCATCGCCTGAGGTGAAAGAACGGCTCACAACCGAACAGCGGACGCATCTCGTGGAAATTTCGATGGCTGATGCGGGAATCCCGCCGATCACTGAGATCGCGCCGCGCGGTCAGCCTCCGGTAGAGCTATTCCACCGTGGCACGCGGCTGTCCCTATCGCGCTATCCCAAGGACGGCTGGCTGGAAATCGAGGATGTTCCCCAACACGGGCCGGAGTTGCTCAATGAGGGGCTCGAACGGGAGAAGCGATACAACGATGTGCCGGTCGGTCGTCACTATGGACGGTTCGTCTATCCAGGAACTCAGCCGGAGAACTGGTCCTTCCCCAACGAGATCCTGGTGCACGGGTACTGGACCTGGGACTGGAACGACTCCTTCCAGACGGTCGAAAGCATCGACACGAGCGAGCGCTCGATTACCGTGGCGGTTCCTCACCACTCCTATGGGTACACGAAAAAGCAGCGGTTCGCGTTCTGCAATGTGCTCGAAGAGATCGGCGGTCCGGGTCAGTGGTGCTTCCATCGAGGCAGCCATCGGATCTACCTGTGGCCGGTCGATGACGATCCCGCAGACTACTCGGTTTCGGTGCTTGCCGATCCGCTGATCTCGATTACCGGCGCTGCGCACGTCCGGGTGGAAGGGTTCGAGTTCTGCGAGTCGCTCGGATCGGGGATCCGCGTCGAAGCGAGCCGCAAGGTAACGGTTGCCGGCTGTTGCTTCACTCGCCTGGGGGATACGGCGGTCGTGATAGACGGCAGAGAGAACGTGGTCCGCTCATCGGATTTCCACGATCTCGCGCTTGGCGCGATTTCAGTTGCTGGCGGTGATCGCGCATCGCTCCAGCCCGGGGATAACCTCGTTGACAACAACCACATCTGGGATTTTAGCCGTTGGGTCCGGACCTACCAGTATGCGGTCAGTGTGGACGGCGTGGCGAATAGGGTCTCGCACAACCTGGTGCACGACGCGCCCCAGGAGGCGATGCGTTTCAGCGGCAATGAGCACCTGTTCGAGTACAACGAAATCCACTCCGTCACTACCGAGACCGGCGACTCCGGAGCGATCCATACCGGCCGCAACTGGACCTGGCGAGGGACGATCCTGCGCTTCAACCTCATCCACGGTCTCGCTGGGACGGGTCTGCACGGTGCCATGGGCATCTATCTCGACGATTTCATGAGCGCCACCACGATCCAAGGCAACATCTTCTATCGCGCCGGAAGGGCCGCGTTTATCGGCGGCGGTCGGGACAACCTGGTGGAGAACAACCTGTTCATCGCCAACAAGGCATCCGTCCACCTGGATGCACGGGGGACGAGCTGGGCGTCAAACTACTTCGACGGCACGTATCCGACCCTCTTTGAGGGGATGGACGCGGTGCGGTTTCGCGAGCCGCCGTATGCCGACAGATACCCGGAGTTGCTCCGGCTCTACGACGACGATCCGGCGGTCCCCAAGAACAACCTTATCCGCCGGAACATCTCGTTTGGCGGCTTGTGGATCGAACTCCGTGACCCGGTGCGAATCGATGACATGGTGCACGAGCAGAACTACGTGGCAGACGAGATCCTCTGCGAGCAACTGCGGCCCGACCTCGAAGTGGATCCGTACTTCCTGAACATCGATGGCTCTGATCCATACGACCGGTTCGCAGCCACCGATGAGGATCAGGTCGCACGTTTCGAGCGGGGTGGCAACATCGTTGCCTGCGGTCAGGACCCGGTTCCCGGTTGGCGGGATCGAGACTTCACGGTGGATTCAGAGGTCGCCGAGCGGATCGGCTTCGTGCAGATACCGTTTCAGAAGATCGGTCTCTACCGCGATGAGTATCGCGTGGAGCTGCCGACCCCGAAGGCGCTGGGCACGATGTCTGGCCCTCACGCCGATTTGAAACACCCATGAAGGTGACTGCCGTATAGGCCCATCTGCTTCCCCAACCCGCAAGCATTGCCCCCCACGCGGAGCGTGCGTTCCATACAGACTGACCCGGGGGTGGCGATTCAACAACCTGCTGGGGGAATTGCCCAGTTGGCTTTGGCCTCTCGTTCCCACGCTCTGCGTGGGAACGAGAGGGAGGATCCGTTGATCCTCTCCCGTGTGTTTCCTCCAGGAATGCAGTCAAGAACTTGCTTCGACCTCCCTCCGGACTCGTGGCGAACCCAGACAAAAGATAGTGTGAGGCGTTCGCCCAATGCCACAATGCGGAGCACCCACATGAACAGAGAATGGAAAACAGGAACCGATGTTTGAGCAAGCCTTCAAGAATATAGATGACGTCCTCTGGAAAGAGGCGGGATGCACGACCGAGTTGGATTACACGGAACAGACCTCGTGGCTGCTGTTTCTGAAGTATCTCGACGGCCTGGAGCAGGACCGCGCCGACGAAGCAGCACTGGGCGGAAAGACCTACACCTACATCCTCGATACGCCCTACCGCTGGGAGACATGGGCTGCCCCCACCCTTCGACAGGGCTCAGGGCAGGCGGGCAAGGCGGTTCGCGACCACAATACCGCGCTCACCGGCGATGACCTGCGGGATTTCGTGAACCAGAAGCTCTTTCCCTATCTCCACGGCTTCACCCAGCGGGCCACCGGGCCGGACACCATCGAATACAAGATCGGGCAGATTTTCGGGGAGATCAAGAACAAGATTTCCAGCGGCTACAATCTGCGGGAGATCATCGACCACATCGACGAGCTGCGCTTCCGGTCCCAGGTGGAAAAGCACGAACTCTCCGCGCTCTACGAGGAAAAGATCAAGCGCATGGGCAACGCCGGGCGCAACGGCGGCGAGTATTACACCCCGCGCCCGCTCATCCGCGCCATGGTCCGGGTGGTCGCTCCCAAGATCGGCGAGACCATCTACGACGGCGCCTGCGGCTCGGCTGGCTTTCTCTGCGAGGCCTTCGACTACCTGAAGTCCGGCGGCAAACTCACCACCCGGGACATCAAGACGCTTCAGGAAAAGACCCTCTACGGCAAAGAGAAGAAGTCGCTGGCCTATGTCATTGCGATCATGAACCTGATCCTGCACGGCATCGAGGCCCCGAACATCCTGCACACCAACACGCTGTCGGAAAACCTCGCCGACATCCAGGAGAAGGACCGATACGACATCATCCTCGCCAATCCGCCCTTCGGCGGCAAAGAGCGCAAGGAGGTCCAGCAGAACTTCCCCATCCGCACCGGTGAGACGGCGTTCCTCTTCCTCCAGCACTTCATCAAAATGCTCCGGCCCGGGGGGCGGGCCGGCGTGGTGATCAACAACACCTTCCTTTCCAACACCGACAACGCTTCGGTGAGCCTGCGCAAGCTCCTGCTGGAAAGCTGCACTCTGCACACCGTGCTCGACTGCCCCGGCGGCACCTTCCAGGGCGCGGGCGTCAAGACCGTGGTGCTCTTCTTCGAGAAGGGCGCGCCGACCCTTCGACATGGCTCAGGGCAAGCCCAACAGGACTCAGGGCAGGCCCGCAAGGTCTGGTACTACCAGCTCGATCCCGGCCGCAACCTCGGCAAGACCAACCCCCTCAACGACGACGACCTCGCCGAGTTCGTGAGGCTGCAGGCTTCGAGAGCCTTAGCCCCCGAAGGCCCCAAAACGGGAAAGAGTTGGAATGTGGACACCGGGTCCCTGAGCGCAGCCGAAGGGTTTGACCTCTCCGTGAAGAATCCCAACGGCGGCGAAGAAATCGTGCACCGCAGTCCGGAAGAGATCATGAACGAGATCGCCACACTGGATGCCGAGAGCGCTGAGGTGCTGGCGAACATCAGGGGGCTGCTGTGAAAATGACTGGTGAGAAACTCCAGTCAGCGTCTGGACAATCGGCTGCCGGCAAGAAATTGCAATCGCTGATTGCAAAATCGTCGACCCACGTGAAAAGTCAGTCACTGTCTGACCAATTCCCAATTGCCCAGTCACCGTCTGGGCAATTGCCGGTC
>JAZDJA010000074.1:0-8268 GCA_043804415.1 Candidatus Latescibacterota bacterium
CGATCGTGGGGCCTGTTCGTGTTTTTCGACAGGCCCTGTTTTTGTCAAGCCACACGGTGTGCGAAGCGAGCAGGTGCAGGGTGCGCCTTGGGGGTTATGCATACATGATATTCCGGAAGGAGCATGAACCATGATCGAATGCATTTCGCCTTCAGATTCGAATTACGCAAGTATCGGGCTTCGCAGCGAGTATCACCTGCTGGTTGGGGAGACATTGGAGGTGCATCCAACCATCCCCCTCCATTGCGAGCACGCAGCAGGATCGTGGGAAGAGAATGTGTTCACGCTTTCCCCAGCCGATCACGGTCGACACGTTGTGGTTTTTACAGACGATGCCCGAACCTATCCGGTGGAGATCTGGGTTTATCTCGACTACGGAAAGATGGCGAAGCACGGTTGTGTGCTTCCCCCCTCCCAAACCGGATGGGATGGAGGAGTGACCTCGGATTGCTCCCTCTTTGAGGAGGATGGGACTTTCTACATGTTCTATACCGGATCGCCGTCCGATCTGGGTTCTGCGCATCCGGACCAGGGCATTGGACTGGCCGTCAGCACCGATCTTTTTCACTGGGAGAAATACGCCCGGAATCCGCTCTTAACGTTGGGCCGGAATTCATGGCTGCCCGCAGGCGAGACCGCGATGTTTGGGCTGCCCGTTGTCACCAAGCTGGGCGATACCTACCTGATGTACTACGATGCGTACCATCATGTGGGCAAATCCGATCAGTGGCAGGAGGGAATGCCCGACACGGAAGCGATAGGAGTGGCCACGAGTTCCGATCTTTTTCACTGGACCCCGCATCCCGAAAACCCCGTGCTCTCAGCCAGCGAGCCCTGGGAGGGTACCTGTGTCTACGCCCCGGCGCTGGTTACCGAGGGCGGCATGATCTACATGTTCTATACAGGGTACAGCGATGGTCATTGTCACCTGGGGCTGGCCACGAGCAGAGACGGCGTGCACTTTGAGAAGCATGGGGAAAACCCCATCTACGACTGTTACACCCGGGGGACGTGGGAGGACCACGGGACCCCGCAGTCTCAGAGCATCCTGAAGGACAATGGGGTGTATTGGATGTACTATCAGATCAAGGAACCCCTGATCTCGATAGATCGCTACCGGGGGGACAGATGCAGGGCGGCGCTTGCCTATAGCATCGATTTGTGTCATTGGCGGGAGTGCCCACGCTTTGCGGGATACGATAACCGATGCATCCTGGATGTCGGTCCGGCAGGGAGCATCGATGACCTGCAGGCTTCTCCGGACTGGATGGTCCGCCGGGGCGACACGTTCTACCTGTTCTACCATGCGATCAAGAAGGATCCCCCAAATGACATCGTGATTGGCCTGGCGACCTACACTTTGCCCTCGGAGCCTGCTGATCTTTCTTAAGAGGCTCTGGGCGAATAGGACGCAGAGGGGGTGCCAAGGTTGTCCTCAAATGCTCACCCAATGGCGGACTATGAAAAACGACACCCCATCCTCTGCTTGCGCCGGACGATACACCGGGCAGCCAGCCGGTCGTCGGATCGATGGCCCCGAACGACATCATCGGCGTTCCATTCGCCTGAACGGATATGACTACAGCCAAAGCGGCGGGTATTTCATCACTATTGTTGTGCGGAATCGGTTGTGCCTGTTTGGTGAGGTTGAGGACGGTTTCGTGAAACTGGGCGATGCCGGGGGGATGATCGGCGATCAATGGCGCGCGTTGCCAGCGCGATTTCCAACGCTTCAGTTGGACACGTTTGTGGTCATGCCCAATCACATTCACGCTATCATCCTGTTGATCCAGGAAGATACGCCCCCCGTCTGGGCACCCATTTTGGGTGCCCCATGCATCAGGACGATCGTCGATCCCTGCATAGCCGGCGATACCACGAAAATCGGCGACACAGGGGCAACCACAAGGGTTGCCCCTACGGTGGGCGATGTGGTGGGTGCGTTCAAATCGTTGACCTCCGTTGCATACGCGCGTGGGATGAGAAACTGGGGGTGGCCGCCATTTTCGGGCAGATTGTGGCAACGCAATTATTACGAACACATCATCCGCAATCCGGAATCTCTGAACCGTATTCGGGAATACATCGCCACGAACCCCTCACGCTGGTCCGAAGACGCCGAGAATCCGGGGGGAAGGCGCATGAACCGTGAGATGGCATCATCCTGTTTCCCTATGAAGACGCGCCATCCGGTAGGGGCGCCCCTTGTGGGTGCCCATTTTGTCGGGACGCCGTTGATCGCGGGATCGTGGACGATGACACCGTAGTCGACGATGAACGAAGAACGGGCGACCCCACGGGAATTGTCCATACGGGGGGCAACCACAAGGGTTGCCCCTACGATGCGGATTTGTCCGGGACGTAAACATGATCTGAACGGATTCCGGGGAAATGCGTACTCAAATCCCGCCTGCTTGGCTGAATTACTCCATCGACATCGCATCGTGAGGTGTATTGGAGAGGCGATCGGTTCCAGCTGACAGTCCACCGGACTATGACCCCGTCGCAATCCCTCCCCCAAACTTCTCAAGAGATTCGTCCCCACCGCGCAAACAGGCCTCTGCGTCAGGCATGTATCCCACCATCCCTTCCGGCGAGCACCCCCCAATCAAATCTGCGACTAAGACCCCCGCCTTGGTGCGAATTTCGAATCGGCCGGGTCGGGAAAAACATCCCGCTGCAACCGAGAAATGACAGCCCTAAATCGACTGTCCCCTTGTCGCTTGAGACGATGCTCCTGCCGTGGATTCAGCCGATCCACTTATGTGATCTCTGGTGCAGAAAAGGGTTGCCTTCTCCCTCCAGATGTATTATACTTGCTCAAATGTAGCAGAGCCAAAACGGACCCTTTCTTCGCTTTCCGTCCGGCCAAATCGGATCAAAGGGGACCGGCACGAGTGCAAGCCTCTTGACATGCTGGAACCCGATCAGAGCGGAGAAGTTGTGCAGCAGAGTCGTGCCCCTTTTCGGAGCCACGAAACGCAAATTCACTCCACGCCCAATCCGAATGCAAGGAGGCCTCATGAGCACGCAGACCCGGTGGAACGACACGATCGAGATCCACCATCCCAAAACGCTGGGCGCCGCCCCACTTCCCGCCCAGCGCATCCCCATCGGCGTTCCGGGCGACTGTAAGCCGTGCATCGCGCAACTGACTGGCGGCGAGTTGCTTCTGGTGGCGTTTCACACCACCCAGACAGGGGATACCAAACCCCTCTGGGGGCAGTCAGTCGGACTCCGTCGGGAAGACGCCCTTCTCTTTCGCTCCACAGACGGCGGCCAAACCTGGTCAGAGCCTGACGTGTTTGCCTTTGTGGGCCGGGAACCCTACTTCACCGTTCTTTCTGACGGGATCGTTCTGATGACCGCTCAGATGCTTCCGCAGGATGTCCGGAACGAGCGGGATCACGGGCGGGCGTTTGTTCACCGTTCCACCGATCGGGGGAAGACCTGGCAGAGCCGGGAATTTGCCGCGGAGGATCTGCCCGGTTGGGAGCCCGGTGCGTTCATCTTTTACAGCCGCACTGTGCTGGAAACCGAGGACGGTGGCCTGATGATGGGCGTGGGCTGCGCCAGTGGCTATGACTATCAGTTTCGCTCGGACGACAGAGGGGCCACGTGGCATCTTTCGGAAACGTGCATGTACGAGCATTTCGGAAGCGGACAGGTGCGGGACATGGGATATCCTGTGTGCGCGGAGGCCGTGTACAGGAAGGCGGCAAACGGCGATCTTATAGGCTTGATGCGCCTGAGTCCGCTGCATCTGCCGCCCCTGGGCGGAGTAGCGCTGCCCGACGGCCATTGGGATCACCACGAGCGCCTCGCGCTCTATCGCTCCAAAGACGGCGGGAAATATTGGTCCTTTTCCGAAGTGGGCAGCACCTACGCCGAGATGTATCCCGCGATCCTCAAGCTGCACGACGGACGGCTGCTGTTGACGTTTACCGTTCGCGATCTGCACCCGCCGCTGGGTGTTCGGGCTGTTTTGGGCGAGGAGACGCCCGACGGGTTTACGTTTGATTTCGAGCACGATCGGCTGATGCTCGATACCAAGACGCCGGCAGGCATGGACAGCGGCGGCGGATTCGGCTGCACCGTGCAGTTGGAGGACGACACACTGGTCACCAGTTATTCCTATCGGGCACAGAACGACCAGATGTATTCCGAGGTGGTGCGCTGGAAATTGCCGGACGGAGACTGAGGAATGGAGGAGATGGTGCGCCTACTGAAACGTGAGACGTGAAATGTAACACGCGACACTGGAAGCTCATCGGGGCTTTCCGGTGGGTGTCAAGGAGGAATCTGATGGTTGAGCACATGATCGCAGGCGGAAAAAGCACCATGAGTGCTTTGAGTTCCCGGGAGCGTTACCTGACCACCTTTCGTCACGAAGAGGCGGACCGCGTGCCGATCTATATGAACACCCCGCAGTTCTATTTTGCGGATGGGCAGGTGCGGTGGCGCGATCAGTTTGAGCGCGCGGAGTATCTGTTGGCGATGGGGCACGATCCGATGATCGACCTCTGGCTGCCCGACCCGGTGTGCGATCCGTCCGTGGAGATTCGGTCGTGGCGCACCTTCCCGGAGGACAGTCGCGATCCGCTGATCCACAAAGAATATCATACGCCCGCAGGGGTGCTCAGGCAGGTCGTGCGCGAAACACCGGATTGGTGCAGTCCCACGCATACGCCCTGGCAGCCCACCACGTATGGTATCGAGAAGCGCACGCAGTTCGGGATGGATCTGTTCGACGACTGGGCCATCTCCAGGCGCACCGAGCCTTGGGTCAAAGGGCCGGAGGATATTGAGAAGCTCCAATACATTCTCCGTCTCCCCTCGGGATACGTTCTGGACGAATGGCGGCAGGATACGCTGCGGGCCAAGAAATTTGCCGAAGAGCACGGGCTCTTGACAATGGTGCGTCGCACCGTCGTGGGCGATGCCTTCCTGTGGTTCTGTGACGGCACGGATTTCATGTGCGCGATGATCGAGTCTCCGGAGTATGTGCGGGACCTGCTGGCCGTGTTTCAGGAATGGTCGCTCGAGTTGGTTGAGCTGGCGCTCGATATCGGGGTGGATGTGATTCAGCGTCGCGGCTGGTATGAGACGCCCGATTTTTGGGGGCCCAACCATTTTGCCTCCTATCTCGCGCCGCTGATCGAAGAGGAGACCCAGCTGGTTCACCAGGCGGACACGCTGCACGCGCATCTGCTCACTGAAGGGCACGGACACTTTCTCGATGTGCTCTCGGATATGTCCGTGGATATTCTGTGGGGCGTGGATCCCCTCATGGGCGAGGTGGATCTGGCGGAGATCAAAGCGCGGCTTGGAGGCACCAAGACCATTCTCGGCGGGGTCAACTCGGAGGTTACGCTTACCCAGGGCACCGAGGAGGAGGTGCGCAAGAGCACGCGCGAAGCGATTGCAGCCCTTGCTCCCGGAGGTGGCTTCGTGCTCTCTCCGATCGGCGGTATCTGGCCGGGCATTCCGTGGAAGAATGTGGAAGCCATGAGCCAGGAATGGGAGCAATGGGGGAATTACCCGATCGGGATCACTCAATAGGCGGAGACGGCACGTGGGTGCCCTCTTCCCGGGTTCGCTGATGCCTGGGAATGGGGCCTTGATCTTTCGGACGACAGCTTTACCGCAAAGAAGGGTGTTTCCAGATGAAAGCGGTGGCAGCAAACGACGGCTCGGATCCCCTGTATCTCCATGTCAATACGCTGGCGAGTCTTTTGAATCTTTCCGACCAAGTGCTGGCGGCCAGTGTGGACCCGGCGTATATCGAGCAGATGGACTACTCCGAGCGGAGTTTCTCCGCGGGTGAGGTTCGGGCGTTTGCGCCACTGACCCTAAGGCCCGAAATCTCCCAGGTGATCGACCGGATCAACGACAAGCTGGGCAGGTCCGCGTATGGAAACGGCATCACGGTCCGGGTGTCGTGGATGCACGGATCCACGGATCTGCCGTCTCCAGAGGAGATCGAGCGGGCGGGTGGGCACCTGATCGTGAAATGCTATGTGCACCCCTTTTCCTTCAACCGGGCGCGGGAGCGGGACATGCGCGTGGGGTCCTATGTGGCGATGCGGATCGGACAGATTCTCGAGCGGATGAAGGAGATGGGCGGCCAGCGCGTCTGGTGGTTCATCGGAGATGAGCCCTTCAGCAGCTACCACTGGCACGGGTATCTGAAGCGGACTGGAGGGAGGGGTGGCCAGGAGCCCTTTTCCTCGCGAGAGGAGGCCTATTCGAGTTACCGGGATTATGTGCTCGGAAACCAGATGGATGCCGATACCCGGAAGCATTTTATCCGGAGCGAGGACTACCGCGCGGAGACCGAGGAGGCCGGGAACCTGTATTTCTACCCGTATGCTCAGCGCAAGGGGCTCGATCTGGATGCGATGAATATCTCCTCCGGCAGCACGGCTCCGATGGATGCGCACTACCAGCTGGAGTGGCACTTTTCAAAGATGTTTCTTCTGGAACGCGTGTTTCTGGGAGGGATCCAGATGGGCGTGGCGTTTGCGCGCGGCGCGGCCAAACAGCACGGGCGCTACTGGGGGACGTATCAGGAGATCTGGGATGGGAAGCACTATGGGAACGCGAGCTACACCCGGTTTGACGAAGATCTGAATCGCATGGGGGGGCTTTCTGCCGACATGCTGTTGCGGGCTCGCCTGGTGGCGTTCTTCTCCGGTGTGCACGTCAATTCCATCAAGGGCGCGCAGAAGACCCATTTTGCGCTGGGAAAAGAGGGCGAGCTTTTGCCCACGCAGGTGGCCGCCGATCACGAGCGGCTGGCGGATTTCTGTTTGAGGAAATATCCCTTAAGGGGGGAGACGCATACCCCCGTGGCGCTGCTTCTGGAGCATCTGCACGGGTGGAATCCCGTATGGGCCGAAGCGGATCGGGTGTGGGGTACGATGCCGTTTGAGGAAGGCGACTATATGATCGGCAACTTCTTCGATGAGGCGTTTCCGCGCCGGACCACCGGCTGGCAGCTCCTTCCCTTTCCTCCGCATCATCCCTTTGGCAGGCGGTTTCAGTCGGTCTCCAGAAAACACCAGACGGAGGAATATCGCCGCAGGCTGCGACAGGGATATGACCACCGGGCTTACGAACATCGTTGTCTGACCGCTTCGAGGTGGGGGAATGGTTTTGACGTGGTACTGGAAAATGCCTCCCTTGAGGTGCTCCAATCGTATCCGGTTGTAATGATGCTGGGACGGGTCAAGCTCGATGGGGAAATGGCCACCAAGCTCAAAAGCTATGTGGCGGGAGGCGGCCACCTGCTTATAAATGTCCGGCAGCTAGGGGACGATGCGGGCGCGTTGTCCGATTTTCTCGGGGTCGCGTTGACCGGGGAGGAGGGCCACAGCATCGCACTGTCTGGTCTGTGGAGAAGACCACGAGGAGCCGTCCTATGGTTACTCCAAGGTGCGTCTCGGATCCAGGGCGGAGGCCACGGCCGTCAACGAGCATGGAGATGTGTTGGTCTCCGAGCATCCTTTCGGTGAAGGCCGGGTACTCGTGACCACACCGCACTATCTTCAGGCATTCGACGGCGAGGAGCCGCTTTCTGAGGGACAGCGACGTTTCACGGTGCTGCTGGAGATCGCCAAGGATGTGATCTCCCATCGCATGGAGGCGTGCTCTCCGGTGAAGGTGGACGGACCGCCGGTGGAATATCTGATCAACAAAGCAGGAGAAGACCTGATTGTCACGCTGGTCAACAACGAAGTCAGGGAGTGGAAGGGTAAGATTACCACCGGGAAACTGGACGATCTGTCCGGGTGGCGTGTTTGGGAATACTGGGAGGATGAGGAGGTACCCGCCAGGGCGCAGGATGGTGGGCTGCGCGTGGATGTGTGCATCCCTCCCTGGGGGTTCAAGGTCATGGCATTCAGCCACGCTTGAGCGAAGGAAAACCTGCAATCGTGAAACGGGGATCTTGGCCTGATCGCTTAGTGCACGAAATCACAAATACGATGACGTATTTTGCGACTTGGCCTAGAGACTTTTCACCGCGTTCAGCGTGACAAACGCTGCCATTCTGGTGTAGTTGAAAATCTCCCTTAATCAGGTTACGCCATAATATCTATGATTTCGTGCACTTAGAAACGGCGCACCGCCAATGGGGAAACGCCAAATGATCATTCGATCGAAAATCCTTCTTGGGGCTTTTCTGGGATGCTTCCTCTTGACCGGCGCGGCGACAGCTTGGGAGGGATTCCTGGAGTGGGAGCGTGTCTCCCCGCCGCTCTATGG
>JAZDJA010000075.1:0-42404 GCA_043804415.1 Candidatus Latescibacterota bacterium
GAGCCCGCCAAGAAGCGGAGCGGGTGGTCTTCATGGATTATGCAGCGGCTTCAGGACACTTGGAATTCTTACATACAGACGCTGAGCGTCTATCAAGTCGGCGTTCCCACGCAGAGCGTGGGAACGAGAAAAAGTCCAAAACCCAAATCCCAAAGGGCAAACCCACGACCCCACCTCCCCCAAACGACTAAGGCAACGACCGCACACAGCGAAACCCGATACTAAGGACGCTAAACAACGGGTCGGAGTAGTAGAAGCTGGAGCGGTACGCACACCGCAAGTGGAGCGCATTGACGAACCAGGAGCCGCCGCGCAACACGCGGTAAGTGCCAGTATTGGCGCCCGTTGGGTTACTTCCAGGGCTGTTGCTGTAATAGCCGCCATCATACCAGTCGTTGCACCATTCCCACACATTGCCCGCCATATCGTACAATCCATAGCCGTTCGGCGAAAAACTGCCTGTGGGGGAGGTCCTATTCCACTGATCCCTCCCCCCTGTCCCATAGTAATTGGCATCGTCGTGGCCCATGGTATCTCCCCACGGATATCGCTTGCCTTCCAAGCCCCCCCGCGCCGCATACTCCCACTCGGCTTCGGTGGGCAAACGCCCTCCCGTCCATTCGGCATAGGCCCTCGCCCCATACCACGTCACCTCGCTTACCGGATGATCCTCGTACCCACTCTCGGGCACAAACTGATCGCCGCTCTGCGTAATCAAACAATAGGAACTCCCAATGTCCAGCCAAGGATCGCCGCCTTCCGTCTGGTTGCCCTGGTCGTTGAGGAAAACGCAATACTGCGCGTTGGTCACCTCGTACACGTCCATGTAGAATGCATCCACATAGACCGTGTGCACGGGCCGCTCGTCGCCATCTCCCTCGTTGAAGGCGTCGCCCATCTGGAAAAAGCCGGCGGGGATATTAGGAGCTATGTTCTCCGTGGTGCCCTCAACTTCATTGCTGCCCGCAGAAAGACCGAAGACATCGTACACGTAGACCTTAAAGAACCATCTTTGGTTTGCTGCCAGACGTAAGATCTCGTAAGATGTTGTCGAGCTCTCATGGATGGTGACCATTTCTCCCGAAAACTCCGTCACTCCTTCGTTCTGTGATCGGAAGAGTCTGTAGGACTGAAAATCCTCGTTGACATTCGGAACCCAAGTTAAGGTCATGGACGAAGCCGTAATGTTCGATGGAGCATGAAGCACCACAGGGGAGGGTAGCGCAAGCGCATTGTTGACCGTCACCACGATCAATTTCGATCCAGCAATGTGCCCACCCGTATCGTACACTTTCACATAGATCGTATGAGTGCTGCTGTCTGGAAGGGACACGGTGTTCCATGAATAGGAGTATGGAGGCTGCACATCTATAGCCTCCGTGCTATCAGGGTTTGCATCGTTGATGTAGAACTCAACTCTTGTGATCCCTTTATTGTCCTGCGCATCGGCAACGATCTCCACAACTTCATACACCACATCGCCATTCTTTGGATGAACTATCGTAACGGTCGGTTCTCCGGACTCAACAGACTTTTCCGCGCAACCACCCATCAGGACGATGGAGCACATTACCAGAAAGAGAGCTGCAAGAAGCTGTCTCATAACCACTCCTCCTTTCTCTCGGTTTTTTTCCCTCTCGTTCCCACGCTCTGCGTGGAAACGCACCCCCAGGCGCTCCGCGTCACCAAGCCAAACTCACCCGCAACAGCCCCGATTGTCCCACATAATCCCTCTCGCTCGAATAGCGCCAAGGTGTCGGATCATCTACGTACGCACCCATCTCCAAGCGATGGTGTTTTCCATCTCGTTCCCACGCTCTGCGTGGGAACGTACCCCTCTCGACGCTCTGCGTCACCCAACCCAACTCACCTCCAACAGCCCCGATTGTCCTTCATAGTCCCTCGCGCCCGAACAGCGCCAAGGTGTCGAATCATCTACTTACGCACCCATCTCCAAGCGATGGCGTCCCCGCAAGAATCGCCAGGAGTCGAGCATGATTTGGGCGACGGGTGGGCATGAGAGAATGGGCAGCTAGCGGCGATTGAGCCCGTCAAAAAACGGAGCCGGTGGTCTTCATGGATTCTGTGGCGGCTTCTGGGCACTCGGATCTCTCATACTGACGCAGAGCGTCAGGTCTGGCGTTCCCACGCAGAGCGTGGGAACGAGAAACGGGTGTTTTCCTGTGCGATGACGGAAGACATCGCACTCCAGTTCACCACTCACCAACTCACCATTCCCCACAATATATCCCAAAATCGATAACGTGTCAACCGAAAACTCAAGACTCATACAGCCAAGCCACATCCACCACCGTGATCTGGAGAAGGTTCAACAGCCCGATCCGAGGATTCCCGGCGCAGTAACCCAACACCGCCTTCTCATCAACAAAGGCGATGGCGGTATAACAGAAGCATCCTTCCGGATCGTCTTCCAGAACTTTCACGTGCTCCCAGGTCTTCCCCTCGTCCCGCGAGAGGGCCGTGGTCAGAGGCGTTCGCTTCTCCGAGAATCCCGGCCCGATGTGCCTATGATCGTTCCACACCAAAAGCAGATCCCCGGTTGCGGGAATACGCTTGATCGAAGCAGGAGACGTGGGAGACCGCAGGTCGGTGGGAACAGCCGGACTCCATGTATCCCCGCCGTCATCAGAATACGAACGATAGGGACAGCCCATGTCGGTACGCATCCACATCATCAGCCTGCCGTCGGTCAGTTCCACCACGCCCGGTTCCTGCAAGCCCGTCTTGCTCTCCGAAGGCCCCTCCAACCAGCTCCGACTCATCCGCCACGTCCGTCCCTCGTCGTCGGAGAGCGCGCACGCAGAAATTCCCCGGTGACTCCACGATTCCCACGTGCTATCCGGACACGGGTGATAGGCCGTCGGAACGACCCATCGTCCGGAGGATAATTGCACCACCCGGTCGTTGTTGATCACGTGATACCCTTCATGCGGGATCGCGCACCTCTTGTCTCCCCATGTCTGCGCCTCGTCCTCTGAGATCCGCATATAGAGCTTGCAGTCACCCCAGGAGTTCTTGAGCAGGTAAAACAGAGCGATCGCGACGGAATGCAGGCGCAACAGACTCACGGACATCACGTTTTCGCTTCCCTCCGTGTCCACCACCAGCACATCGTCTTCCGTCCAGGTCTCTCCCCTGTCATACGAGAACCGGCCCGCGATCCGCGCGGTGGAGTTGTCATGCGCGCCTCCGTAGAAGTGGGAGTAAGCGAAAAACAACCTGCCGTCCGACAAGGGGAGGAAGGCCCCTTCGGAGTTCCTCGGATTGGCCGGCGAGGGCGGAAGCAATCGCACCTTGCGCACATGGCATTCGTTCATCGGGTAATCCTCTATTGAACGCAACATGAAAGCGAGAAAGTGAGACGGGGGACGCCTTGGTATCCTCGCTTACCCACTCTCCCGCTTTCTAACGTTCTAACCTACGCCTTCTTCTCCGGCCTTTCCCTCTTCTCTTCCAGTTTTTCCAGAGTCGCCTCATCCTCAAACTTCTTCACGCACTCGTGACACTCAACGCATGAGGTCTCGTAGCAGTTCCTGTGGATCCGCATGGGATACTGCTTCTCGAACGAACGTTTGCACTTTTCAGAGCAATACTGATAGCGCGTCTGCTGGGTTCCCACGGACGCGAACGTGACCGCCACGTATTCATCCCGCTCCACCTCTTTCTGGCACCAGTCGCACATCACCTGCTCCTCCCTCCGGCGCTGCGTTTTCCGTTCGGTAATCTCCTCGTACGTCCATGCATACTCGATGTAACTGACGTTTCCGGCCGGGATGCGGACCCGGACCACCTCGTCGGTGATGCCCAGGATGTCTCCGTTGACAATCTGGAATATGCTCTTGGATTCAAAGACGTTTCCGTCCTTCATATGGATCAGGGCGTGGCCCTTCTCCGGCGTAATGAACGTGGACCAGCCGCAGTATTCACAAACGGTGGTAAACAGAAACGGCTTGGTCTTGCGCCCGCAACTGGGGCAACGCCCCTCTTCCAGAAGCTTCACATCCCGAATGGATGCTTTGGTCGCTTCCGTGATCGTGCCCTCCACCTCGGAGATCAGCTTGTCGACCGATCCTTTGTTTCCCTTGGTGAGCAGGGAGATTTCCTTCTCCAACTCGTTGTCCTGATCCACCAGGGCGATCTGCTTCTCCTTTTTTTCTTCATCATCCTTCCTTCCGAAGAACGTTCTCTTGCTCATGGAAAGTGCCCCTCCAGAATGGTTTTCCTGCCACAAAACGGTTCCAAAGATCTCAGATGGCTCCGACGCGCTCGGATAGGCCATCCACGTTCCTGCTCTATAACACAAAGGGGAATATAAGCATTCTTTCCAAAATGGCAAGGAAAAAGTGGCGCTTGTCATCTATTTTTAGTATTGACAGAAACGGCTAATTGTGTTATTTTTGGAGATTGCGCAAAATATGAGGTCGTCATCCCGCCTTATTATGAATGTCTTTGACTACCTGAGGTTAGGAAAATGGGCGCCCAGGATGCGCTCGACGTGTTCGCCCAGGAAGAATAACTGGGAAAGGAAAGACCGGATGTCCACGCAAATGATGGAAAAAAAATACGACCCAAACCGGGTGGAGACAAAATGGTATCGTTATTGGGAGGCGCATGGATTTTTTCATGCCCAACCCAACTCCTCTAGAAAATCCTATTGCATCACCATTCCCCCGCCCAATGTGACCGGGGAGCTCCACATGGGGCATGCGCTTCAGCATACCATCCACGATACGATGATCCGGTGGCGCCGGATGCATGGAGACGAGACGCTGTGTCTGCCCGGTTCCGATCACGCCGGCATCCCCACTCAAATGAAGGTGGAGCGCCTCCTGTATGAAGAAGAGGGAAAAACGCGCTTTGACGTGGGTCGCGAGGAATTGCTCAAGCGGGTTTGGGCATGGCGCAAGAAATACGGAGACGCGATCTGGAACCAGTTCCGTTTGCTGGGATGCAGCTACGATTGGGCGCGCGAGCGCTTCACATTGGATGAGGCCTACCAGCGTGCCGTTTCGGAGGCCTTCGTCCGATTCCACAAAAAGGGGTGGATCTATCGCGGCAAGCGGATGGTCAATTGGTGCAGTTACTGCGGCACGGTCATCTCAGACCTGGAGGTCGAGGAGCGGGATCTGGAGGGGCATCTGTGGCACATTCGATATCCCGGCATAGCGGGGGGACCGGATGTGGTCGTCGCCACCACGCGGCCCGAAACCATGTTGGGAGATACTGCCGTGGCCGTTCATCCCGCAGACAAGCGCTTTGAGCATGCCGTAGGAGGGCAGGTCATGCTTCCGCTGATGGAGCGTCCGATCCCGATTCTCGCGGACGAGTATGCAGACCCCAAAATGGGCAGCGGGGCGGTGAAGGTTACCCCTGCGCACGATCCGAACGACTACGAGATCGGAGGGCGCCACGCGCTGGAGGAGATTCAGGTCATCGGATTTGACGGCAAGATGACCGCCCAGGCGGGGGAATATGCGGGGATGGACGCACTGACCTGCAGGAACGCGGTGCTGAACGCACTGAAGCAACGGGGCCTGTTGGAGCGCACCGAGATTTACCCCCATGCCGTGCCCCATCACGACAAGTGCGGCACCCCGGTGGAGCCGCTTCCGATGGAACAGTGGTTTGTGGCTATGAAGGACCTGGCAGCGCAGGCCCTTCCCGTGCTGGAACGGGAAGACATCACCTACGTGCCCGATCGTTTCAGAGAATACTCCATCGAATGGCTCCAGAATATCCGGGATTGGTGCATCTCCAGGCAAATCTGGTGGGGACACCGCATTCCGGTATGGACGTGTGACACGTGCCAGGCCCTCATGGTTCAGGTGGAACCGCCGGTCCGATGTCCCGAATGCGGAGGAGCAGATCTAGAGCAGGATCCGGACGTCCTGGACACCTGGTTCAGTTCCGCGCTCTGGCCGTTTGCCGTACTGGGGTGGCCGGAAAAGACTCCCGAATTGGACGCTTTCTACCCTACGGATCTGATGATCACCGGCCGGGACATTCTCTACCTGTGGGTTGTCCGAATGATTATGACCAGCTTGGAGTTCGACGGCCGTATCCCCTTCAAAAAGGTATTCATCCATCCCACCATCCAGACCAAAGACGGCCAGCGGATGAGCAAAACCCTCGGCACGGGCATCGATCCTCTCGAACTGATCGGGCAGTACGGAACGGACGCGACGCGGTTTAGTCTGCTGACGCAATGCAGCAGCACCCAGGACATCCGCTTCGACGCAGAAGTGGTGGACAACCATGTGCAGTCCGCTCCGGCGGCAGAGACCTACCGGAATTTTTGCAACAAGATCTGGAACGCCGCACGCATGGTGCAAATGTATGTGCCGGAGGACGCGGAAACGCTGCTCCCTGAAACCTGGGAAAGAGGAACTGCGGAGCTGGTCGATCGCTGGATCATAAGCCGCCTGGCGAGGACCATTTCGGCGGTGAACGAGGCACTGGAGAACATGCGGTTTGGCGATGCGACCCGGATCCTATACGAGTTTTACTGGCACGATTTCTGTGATTGGTATCTGGAGGCGGCAAAACCCAGACTGTCCGGAGAGGGAGACGAAACCAAGCGGGCGAAGGGGACGATGGCCTACGTGCTGGATCAGGCCATGAGGCTCCTGCATCCCTTTATGCCGTTTATCACCGAAGAGATATGGCAGGAACTCGCAGTCAAGAAAGATGCCGAAAGCCTGATGGTCGCCGCGTGGCCCCAGGCTGAGGAATCGTGGATAGATGCGGCGGCGGAGAGGGAGATGGCACTCGTACAGGAACTGGTTGGGGCGGTTCGGATCATCCGGTCCGAGTTGCGTGTGCCTCCGGCAAAACGCGTGCACATCCTGATCCGGTCCACGTCGGAGGAACAGCTTCGCATCGTAATGAAAAATAGGGACCATATCGTCCATCTGGCCCGGGCGGAACAGTTGGTCTTCGGAAAGGACCTCGAGAAACCGGAATCCTCCGCCAGCGCCGTGGTGGGTGAGGCGGAGATTTTCGTTCCCCTGGCGGGCCTGATCGATGTGAGGGTGGAGCGTGCTCGTCTGGAAAAAGAGGTGCTTCGTTTGCGCAGCGCCTTGACCGGGTTGGAGAAGAAACTGGCAGATAGCAGTTTCACGACGAACGCCCCACCAGCTGTTGTGGCAAAGGAAAGAGCCAAATGCACCGACTATCTCACGAATCTCTCCAAGCTGGAGCAAAGCCTTAACATGCTCTAGGGGAGTCGCAGGAGGGATTCCTCAATACTCGGACGGGCTCCACACGCACGGAAGCAATCCACCGGAAACCAGGCGCGGGGCTTCTGTTAACCTGCAGAGAAAATAGCTCGATGTTTCTCGGTCTGTCTGGATGAAACAAGAATGCCCGAAATGCTCTGGATCGTAGCCCTTATTGGGGGACTGGTGGCGCTGGATACCACGGCCGGACCACAGGTGATGCTCTCCCAGCCGATCGTCGCCTGCCCCATCTTGGGGTTTCTATTGGGCGATCCTCAAACCGGTCTCATGTTCGGAACGATCCTCGAATTGATCTGGATCGGCACCGTGCCCGCAGGAGCCTCCCGGTTCTTCGATTCCAACATGGCGGCTGTGGCGGCCACCGGGGCGGCGATCTGGGCGATCCAACAAGGTGAGGTGGCTCGCGCCAGTGCGGCGCTTCTGGCACTGGTCGTAGTATTGCCGATCGGCCTTTTAGGCTCCCGGATGACGGTGGGCGTTCGAAAACTGAACAGTCATCTGATTCGGGGCGCCGATCGGGCGGCCGGGGCCGGACAATCGTTTCGGGTATCGGGCCATCACGCATGCGGTGCCGGGTTTTCGTTTCTGCGGGGCGTCCTCCTAAGCCTTTTCGGAACCTTTTTCGGGGGTTTGTTCGTGTCTGCCGTCGCGCGTTTCCTCCCACCGGGGCGTGAAGGCGGCTTTTCCATGGTGTCTTTGGCCCTGATCGGCCTGGGCATCGCCTCCGGACTCATGCTTTTTGGAAAGAAACGTGCGCTTCCCTACATCGCCATTGGAGTGGGGATAGGCATCTGGTTCAGAACCTTTGGGTAACCGTCCGGTCGGGCCTCCCGGCAGAACATGAACAATGGCCGACACGGATGACCCCTTTTTGCCCTCAGATGGATCTGTGTCCCTGGCGAGGTCCCTCAGTGCCCTCAGTGATAAGAAAGCGTGATTTGATTGCGGTGGGATTTCGCTCGTTGTTCATACAGGCTTCCTGGAACTACGAGCGGATGCTCGGCTTGGGTTGGGCCTTCGCGATGATGCCGATCCTGCATCGCCTCAAACTGGATGACCACGGGCGAAAAGCCTTTCTCAAACGCAGTCTCGGTTTCTTTAACACGAGTCCTTTTGTATCGTCCTTCGCGCTGGGAACCGTGGCAAAATTGGAGGAACAGGGCGCGGAGGAGTCCATCGACCGCATCAAAGGAGCCCTGGCAGGGCCACTCGGTTCCCTGGGAGACCGGTTTTTCTGGCAGAGTCTCCGACCGATGGCGGCTTTGCTCGGCGTGGCTGCAGCGCAACTGTGGGGCGTCTGGGGAATCCCCGTATTTCTGTTGGCGTTTAACCTGCCCCACCTGTTCTTTCGGCTCTATGGCGTGACGCGGGGATATCGACTGGGGTTGCAGGTAGCAAAGGAATTTTCCCGTCCCCTCTATCAAGCCCTGCCCCGATGGTCGGAACGGCTCGCGGCGCTTGGACTGGGGATTCTGATCGGCCTTTCCGCCCTCGGGAATCAGCCCACACACTGGGCCTGGCCGGCGATCCTTGTTCTGTCCGTAGGATTCGGCCTTGTGCTCCTCAAGAAGGGGCGTTCTCCTTCTCTGCTCTTCGGTCTGGTGTTGATCGCGGGGATGGCTGCAACATGGTTTTGATTGCGCCCTCCCCCTCCTCGCGCAGAGAGCGCAACATCTGGTGATCGATCATTCATGGACAGCACATACTACGCACCCATCATCGCGGTTGTCAGACCAACTCCGGTCCACAACTTAACATCAGGAGACCCAAAATGAACCTCTTAACTATGGTAGCCCAACGTCAGTTGCGGGACGACATCCCCGTGTTCGGTCCGGGAGATACGGTCTGCGTGCACGTGCGGGTGATCGAGGGCGAAAAGGAGCGCATCCAGCAGTTTCAGGGCATCGTCCTGCAGCGCCGGGGCCATGACATCTCGGAGAGCTTTACAGTACGGAAAATCTCTTCAGGGATCGGCGTGGAGCGCATATTCCCGCTCCATTCTCCGATGATCGCCAGAATTGAGCGTTTGCGCGCGGGCAGAGTTCGAAGAGCCAAGCTGTTCTACCTCAGGAAATTGAAGGGCAAGGCCGCCCGGATTCGCGAAAGCCGGTAATTCGTCTCTTCAGTTCGAAGAGGAGCCCCTTCTGCCGGAAACGATGGACGGGGCTTTGTCATTTGCGGCAAGTCCGATTTTGTCCCTGGAAGCCATTTTTTGGGGTTGACTTTTGCATGGTTAGGTGATATATTTCGGCAAATACACCTGGCCCGATCCTATGTATCGCTTCCGCATAGTGCTTGAAAACGGGAACACAGCTGCTCCGTGGTCCCGGACTGACACACTTTGAGCGGACATGCCAGGGTTTCTTGAGAGAGAGCCAGAAGAGGAACATGCCTCATTTGCAGGCACGCGCTGCTCCAGGGAACCCGTTGCCATCTTGACATTCCAGGAAGGCGGATCCCGCACGAGAGACCCCAAGATGTCTGAGGAGGGGGGGCGAGGTGTATTTTGTGAAAAGCCCCGACCCGACGAAGCAAACAACCCGGCGCCATTGGGATGTGCCTTTTAGAAACGCCAAATGGCCCGTTTGGATTGACTATACCGGAGGATGTATGGAGAATCTGAATCTGCTTACTATTGTGGGCAAGGGAGGATGGCTGATCCTTCCAATCGTCCTGTGCTCATTGATCGCGGTGGTGGTGATCATCGAACGATTCTGGACCCTGCACCGGGCGAAAACCAATACAGCAAGCTTGATCATCAGACTGAGGGGTGCCCTCTCCACCGGAGATGCAGATAGAGCGCTTCGGATTTGCCGGGAAACGCAGGGCCCGATTGCCACCGTGTTGAGCGCAGGAATGGAGCGGCACGACCAGGAGCGCGCAAGAATTCGGGAGGCCATGGAGAATGCCGGGAATGCGGAGGTGTTCCATTTGGAGCGATACACCGGAATCCTTGCCACGGTGGCGGGAGTAGCGCCGCTGATCGGCTTCCTGGGCACCGTGACGGGCATGATCCGGGCGTTCATGAAAATCGAGGCGCTTGGGGGCAACGTCAACGCCGACGTGTTGGCCGGTGGGATCTGGGAAGCCATGGTGACCACCGCAGCCGGATTGGCCGTGGGCATCCCGGCCATGATTTTCTACAACTATTTCATCGGTCGGGTGCAGCGCTTTGTGTTCGAGATCGAAACGCGTTCGGAGGAGCTGTTGGATTTGCTCACCAAAGAGGCGCGCGATGAAGCTTAGGACAAACCGGGGGAGGATGACGAGCTTCAATGCCATCTCTTTGACGGACATCGTCTTTTTGCTGTTGATCTTCTTTCTTCTGTCCTCGACTTTCGTCCTTCAGCCGGGCATCAAGGTCGCACTCCCAAGAACGACCACCGTCGAGGTCAGCACGGAGAAATCCATCGTCGTGACGATTGCGGCAGACGGATCCCTTTACCTGAACGACGAGAAGGTCTCCCGCGCAACACTTCCGGGCCAACTCAGGGTGAAACTTCAATCCATCGGCAGACCCATCGTCGTGATCCGCGCGGACAGACGGGTCTCGCTCGAACAGACGGTCGATGTGATGGACATGGCCAAACAGGCGGGAGCAGAAAAGTTTATGATCGCCACCCGCGAAAAAGAATGACAGAGGAACCGGGAAATGCCAAGAGCGCGAGACCAGGATACCAAAGGGAACGGAGAGGGCGGGCGCCTTTTCCACTTGACCCTGTCCCCGTCCGCACGGATGGGAGGAGCGGCGACCGCTTCGCTCGTATTCCATGTGCTTTTGGGAGTCCTGATGCTCCGAATCGGCATTGCTGTGCATCCCAAAGTCCCCGAGTTTGTGGAGCTGAATCTGGGGTGGGTGGCCTCAGCAGCTCCGCAAGAAATGGCGGGGTCCCTCGCACGGCGTCCTTCCGAACTCCCTCCGCCTTCAGGGACCGTCAGGGGCACGCCAAGACAAGTGGCTGTACCGAAAAGGCGAATGATCGAGATTGAGGAGCCGCTCATCTCCCCGTCCGGGGAAGAACGGGCAGTACAGAAACTCCTGACTCCCGACGGGGACGAAAAGCGTATGTCCCTCCCCGACAGGGAACGAACTGTCCTGCGCAGACAGGAACCCCTCGCGGCCATGGGAGAAAAAGAACAGTTTGACCGAAAAATGGACATCGGCATCGTTCCGGGAAGCGGGGTGGAAACCGCGCAGGTAGGATCAGACGTGGAGGCGGGTTTCACTATAGAGGGAGAGGTGAAAAACCGCATTATCTTAAACAAGGTGCTTCCCGACCCCACCGAAGTACATCGAGAGGCCGTCATTCGGCTCTCTCTGACAGTGCGTCCTAACGGCGTTGTCGGAGAAACCAGACCCGTACGCAAAGGGGACACCCATTTGGAAAACCTCGCCATCTTGGCCATAAGACAATGGCGCTTCCAGCCGCTGAGTCCGGATCAGGAGCAGGTCATCCAGACCGGAGAGATCACCTTCACTTACACGCTGAAGTAAATGAGCCCTGACCGGAGGCTGGTGGAACCACTCACCCGTCACCGGTAACTCGCTGTAAAGAGGAGCCACCCCTATGGAAAACGATTTCTGGGCGAACATACTCAGGCAAAAAACCGAGGCAAAAAAAAATCTTTCCGACATCCTGAAAAGCATCCCCATATTCGGGGATCTCAACAGGAGCGAAATCAAGAAGGTGGAACAGATCGTCCATCTCCGAAGCTACCGGACGCAGGAGGTCATCTTCCGACAAAACGAACCGGGCGTCGGGATGTACGTCGTCCGATCCGGGAAGGTGGACATCATTTACAACTATGGAGGGCCCTCCGCTCGTTCCCTGGCAGAATTTGAGGCAGGAGACTTTTTCGGCGATATGGCCCTTCTGGACGAAGCCCCCAGATCCGCCTCTGCGGTAGCCATGGAGACGTCGGAGTTAATCGGCTTTTTTCGTCCGGACCTGCTGGACTTGATCGAGCGAAATCCCCGACTGGGTATGAAGATCATGCTGCCCCTCCTCCAACTGCTGGGAGAACGACTCCGACGGACCAACGAGAGACTTCATGCGTTTTCCCGACAGGAATCCGAAGAGGCCGGACTATGACGGTAGACATACAAGATCGCATCGTCTGGGGGGGAAAGCTCTTCATCGGACTGCTTATGGCTTCCCTCTGTGCTTGGATTCTGTATGTCTTGCGGGGCCTCCTTATGCCTTTCGGTCTGTCCTTTCTTCTGGCGTACCTGCTGAACCCCGTTGCAAATCGCCTGGAAAGTGCGGGCTTCTCCCGAGCGGCAGCCATCGGTTTGATCTATCTGGTCGTTGCTCTCACATTGGTTCTGGGCATCGTTTTTCTCGTGCCGATGATCAAAGCGGAACTGGAGAGTCTCAGCACCAATTTCCCGGTCTATCTGGACAGAATCGAGCATACCATGGATGCCTGGGAAGAAGAGCTCAAATCATTCCTTCCCTTCCTGCAAGATTACGACCTGGCCGGGGAGATCGCAAACCGGGCGAAATCGGCGGCAGAAAGTATCGTCAGACTGGCGCCCGGCGTGATCTCCAATGTGGTGACCCTCTTTACCTTCCTCATCGTCGTTCCTTTTGCGACCTTCTTTCTGATGAAGGACGGGCGAAGCATGAAGACCGCTCTGATCCGCCTGGTACCCAATCGGTATTTTGAGATGACGCTGAATCTCCTGTGGAAAATGGATCGGCCCCTGGGCGGATACATTCGGGGACAATTCATAGAAGCCTCGATTATTGGACTATTGGCCATCATCGGGCTGAGAATCATCGGGCTGAAATACTTCATGGTCATCGGCGCCATCGCGGGGATCACCAATATGGTCCCCTATCTCGGTCCGGCTGTCGGTTTTCTGCTTGCGTCGATCATCGCCCTGATCACCGACGCCTCCATGGGCATGGTAATGAAAGTGGCCATCGTGTTTGCGTGTGTTCAACTGAGCGATAACATTTTGGTCCAGCCGATCGTGATGTCCCGAAGTGTCCGGCTGCATCCTCTGGCCATCATGGTCGCGGTACTGATCGGAGGTCAGGTCATGGGCATTCTGGGAATGGTCCTGGCCGTACCGCTTATGGGAGTCATCAAAGTCACGGTGAATTCCTTCCGAGAAAACCTCCGGGGGTATGGGGGAGAGAGCCTGAAATCTGCTTGACAAATAGGATGTAAAATCGTATATTTGCACTTTGCGCCCGTAGCTCAGCTGGATAGAGCGCCAGACTTCGAATCTGTAGGTCGTCCGTTCGAGTCGGACCGGGCGTACCATGACATTTCGTCTGCACAAGCAACACAGTGGCTCCATCGTCCAGCGGCCTAGGACACAGGATTTTCGATCCTGTAACGGGGGTTCGACTCCCCCTGGAGTCACCAGATGTCCGGGAATTCACCGGAAGTGTAAAGCCCATCGGGATTTCCAGATGGGCTTTGCCTTTTTTGAGGATCGCCTGGGAGTAGCGCTTATGTCCAGAACCTGGTGTTCCCTTTTCATCCTGCTCCTTCTTCCGCTTACCGAAGCGGACCTTCTCGCTTCCGTGCCACCCAGAATCGGCCTGGCCTTAAGCGGCGGAGGAGCATGCGGGATTGCCCATATTGGTGTACTGAAAGCCCTCGAGGAAGCCGGAATTTCCGTCCACCTCATCGCCGGAGTCAGCATGGGCAGTTTGGTCGGTGGACTCTATGCATCCGGACACACACCAGCGGAGATCGAGGCCTCCACGGGCCAGGTGGACTGGAACGATATCTTCCGGGATGCGCCTCGCCGATCCAGCCTGTTCCCAGGACAGAAAATCCGGGCTGATACCCATGCACTCCAGATTCGATTCGAAGGATTCCGGGCCGATCTGCCCTCCTCGTGGACAGGAGGCCAGAAACTCTCTCAGTTTCTCTGGAATATGACCGCGCGCGCCACATTCCTCGCCCACGAGGACTTCGATCGGCTCCCCATCCCTTTCCGCGCGGTTGCAACCGATCTGTTGCGTGGGGAAAAAGTGGTCCTCTCCAGGGGCGACCTATCCGAGGCCATCCAGGCGAGCGCTGCCGTCCCCCTCTTCTTTGCTCCAGTCAAACGGAACGGCCAATGGCTCGTGGACGGGGGCCTCCTCGATCCCTTGCCCGTGGATGTGCTCCGCGAGATGGGAGCGGACTTCGTCATCGCGGTCAACATAACCGCCCAGCTCTGGCCGGAGCAGAAACTGCGGTCCATCGTGGATATTGCGGATCAGGCCACCACCATCATGACGACAGCCGCCAAAGAAGCCCAGCTGGGGGCCGCGGACTTTGTCATCACACCCGACCTCGGGGATCACCCCTCGATGGACTTCACCCAACTCGATACCCTCATCGCTGAGGGTGAAAAAACCACCCGAAACCTGATTCCGGAGCTGATCCGAACCATCCGAGAAAGGTGGCCGCAGTATGCAAGTACCGCCGAATCAGCGGAAAACCGGTCCCCTTCGCCCATGCCCACCCTCACATTCTCCGGAAATACCGTCTTTTCCGAGGCTGAGCTGCGCGCTCACCTGAACGCCCCGACCACTCTCCACTCACCACTTACTACCGCCCTCGCCGGCCCCTACCTCCAAGAGGGGTATATTCTGGTGCAGGCGCGTGTGGACACGAACGCCCTCTCACGTACCCCCTCCATTCAACTGAGCGAGGGACGGATCACACACGTGACCGTAAAAGGCAATCAGAGAACCAAAGCGCATGTGATCCTCCGGGAATTCCCGCTGAGGGCGGGGGAACTCTTCAACCTCAAAAAGGCGAACCAGGGCATAGACAACCTGTATGGAACGGGTCTTTTTGAACGGGTTTCACTCAGACTGCTGAGGGAAAGAGACGGGGTCGACATTGTCATCCGGGTCAAAGAACGGAGATACGAACTGGTTCGGTTCGGGTTACGATACGACCGGGAAAAAAGCGCCGAGGTGCTCGTGGAAGCCGCTCAGGACAATCTGTTCGGGTTGGCCGTCAAACTCAACCTCATTGGGATACTCGGAGAACGGCGCCAGCACTATCAGGTGGAACAGCGTTTGGACCGTATCTTCAAGACCTATCTGACCAATACGATACGGGGAGGCCATACCATCAGCAAAGGCTATGCATACGGACCGGGTGGCCCTGTGGGCGAATACCGGGAGGCCCGTTCCGGCGCCCAGTTTTCCATGGGCCAGCAGCTCTATCGTCTCGGCACAGTTTCCAGCGGGATCAAGGCGGAAAGGATTCGGACCCGGAGCCTGTTCGGAAGTGGCTACCCAACTGGCCTGGAGGAGATCCGGAGCCTTGTTTTCCGCTCTCTCGTCGATGACCTGGACCGCTTCCCCTTCCCGAGATCCGGAAGACGGAGTCAGTTTGACCTGGAATTTGCAGCCAAAATCCTCGGCGGGACGGAAGCGTATACCCAGATGGCCTTCTTCGGCGAAACCTATCACACCTGGCGGGGACGGAATACGCTCCATCTCAGCGTCAATTGGGGCACAGCGGATCCGACCCTGCCCTTCAGTCAGATGTTCCGTCTGGGCGGACCGACCACCTTATATGGAACGCACCAGGACGAATTCCAAGGCCGCCAGCTTTTTGCGACACATCTTGAATACCGTTTCCACGTGCCGCGTTACTATTACTTCAGCCTGCGTTACGATGCAGGAAACGTCTGGCGCTTCGCGGAAAAACTACGCCTCTCCGAACTCAAACATGCGTGGGGCGTTCAGGCCACCGTCAGCACACTCCTCGGGCCGATCTCCCTGAGCTATGGCCGGTCGAATGAAGGACACACGCGCATCTATTTCTCTGCGGGGGTTCCTTTCTGAGCCAAAGAACAAAAGTAAAAATGCAGACTGCAAAATGCAAAATGGCCGCTCCCTTCCCTGCATCCTTTGCTTTCCACTTTGCGTCTTTCACTTTGCATTTTGCATTTTGCACTTTGCATTCTGCATTCTTCACCTCTCATTTTTCGCCCTGCAGCATTCCCCGGATCGCCTGCTCTCCCTCTGCATCCAAACCTCCCTTTTCCTTGGCAAGCCGCAGCGTCTCCTGTCCCAGCCGTCGGTAAAGATCGAGCATTTCAGGGGCAAGGTCCGCTATCGCATCCAGATGCCGGGCTATGATGGCCGCATCCCCCCGACTGATCGGCCCGGTCAACGCGTCGGGTAATCCGTCGCGCGCCAAATTGTTCACCGTTCCCTGGATCAAAGGTAACATCGCCGCCAGTGCCGCGCCCCTTTCTATGCCCACCCGTTCTAAAAGCTGCGCCGCCAGATCCACGATGGTCACGAGGTAATTCGACGCCACGCAAAGCGCCGCGTGATACAGCACCTTTCCTTCCTCCGGGACCACAAACGCCCGCCCGGAAAACGCCTCGACCAGTTCCCTTGCGAAGGCCAAAGCTTCCGGATCCCCTTCCAGAGAGAAGAAACAACCGATCATGTTAAGCGCGCCCTGCTGCGGGTCCGAAAACGTCTGCATCGGATGCAGCGCCAACGCGGACGCGCCACACGAGCGGGCCGCATCCAGTTCTGCTGTGGTTAGTGCTCCGCTGAGGTGTACGACGATCTGGCCCTCTCTGAATGCCCCCTTGTTGGCGATCCCCTCGCAAACGCTCCGGATCACGCCATCCGGCGTGGCAATGATGAGGACTTCGGCCAGCGAAACAACCCGCGCGGAATCCGTTGAGAAATGTCCACAACCCACCAATCGGGCACACCGCTCGGCAGAGGCCAGTGTCAGGCTGGCAACACCCACTATGGGATAACCCTTTTCATGCAGCGCCAGGACCAGCGCCGTTCCAGCAGAACCAGCTCCGATCAGACCGATCCTCGGAAGCGTCCCCTTTTCTCTTTTCATGGTGTTTCCCTCATGCCGTAAAACCATCCTCTTGGCAGACCATAATCCCGCCGGTCTCTGCGGCCCCTGACAAACGCCTGCTGCGAGGAAGATACCTCCGATCCCGGGGGTTGTCAAGCGCCTTTTTTCGATCGCCACGCGCCCATGGAAGACCGTGCCTGTGCATCGCTTTTCTGCACGCCGGCTGCCGGGAATCTGACAGCAGACTCGGACCGGTGGTAAGATCCCAAGATTCTGGCGCGGCGTCCGCGACAAAAGGCTTGACAAAACGCCGCGTACGCCTTATTATTCCATCTGGTTTCGGGCCTGTCCTGCGACTTGGCGGGTTCAGAATCGCGGTTTCCCCGAATCGATCGGGGGTCCCCCGACGGTTTCGGAAACGCGCGCATCCCCATCCTGGATTGACCTCCCCACGACCTCTGCAATCACCCACAAAAAGGGCGACCCCAAGGATCGCCCCCATAAACCGAACCGTGCAGCCCGTTGCACGAAAAGGAACCCCCTTCATGCGAGTTTCCATGATCCTTTCCCTGCTTCTGGCCCTGTTCGCGAGTTGTTCTCCCCGCTCTGAGGGCGAGGAGCGCATGACAGACGAGCAGTTCGTCGCCTTTTTTGTGGCGATGAGCAAAGTCACGGACCAATATGCCGCCGACCCGGCTCAAATGCAGGAGGCCCACAGGCGGCTCCATCGGGAATACCGCCTCGCCCCGGAGACCGTCCAGGCCGCCGTCGCGCACTATCAGGAGCATCCGGAAAGATGGGTGCCTATCCTGGAACAAATCGGGGAGCAGCTGAAGAAAGCAGAGGAACAGATCTGTCCCCAGAGTCCAAAGATCCAACCCCCCCGGAAACAGGAATTCTCCAAGTAACGCAGCCAACACATCACGTCACGGATATCGAAGCGCCTCGATTCTTTTCGTCCCCCCGTTCCACCGGGCAGAGAAACTCTAACGCAGTTGAAGCAATCGCAGGATATCGTTGTGCGTGACATAGACCATCAAGAACAGGATCAGCGCCAGACCGATCCGCTGAAGCACGGCCTTCTGTTTGATGGAGAGCTTCCGGCGCGTGATGCCCTCCGCGGCGATGAAGAACAGATGCCCGCCATCCAGCGCGGGAATGGGAAGGATGTTCAAGAGTCCCAGGTTTACACTCAACAGCGCCATCAGGCCAAACAGACTCTCCAATCCTAGGCGCGCCTGCTCTCCGGCCATCTGAGCGATCATCACTGGACCCCCGAGCAGTTTCGGAGAGATCCCACCGCTAATCAGTCCCCGCATCATATCCACGATCCCAGCGGTTACCAGATAGGTCTGTTTGCCGGCCAACCAGAACGCCGCGATCGGGCCGACCCGTTTTTGAGCCATCTGCAATCCCACGCCGATCCTTCCGTAGGACACTTTCTTGTTCGCCAAGTCGAAACCGGCCTTCGCCTCCGGGATAATCTGAGCCTGATGCGCCTCCGCTCCGCGCTCCCACACCACCTCCACCGCCTCTCCGGGATGCGCCCGGATGATCTCCGTCATTCGCATCCATCCGACCGGTTCCCCATTTATCGAAACAACCAGATCGCCTTCCTCCAGCCCGATGTGTCCGGCCGGACTGTCCTCGATCACAGAGCCAATCTTCGCCGGGATATAGGGAGCGATCCCAAAGGCCCCCCACGGCTCTTCCCGACCCGCCACCACAATGTCGAGCACACGATCCGCTCGCAGTATCTGTAAGGCAAACGCGCTCGCCTTCAGCTCGGAGAGTGCATCCTCCAACTCAGTCCAGTTGGACACCTCCCGCAATCCGACCGACACGATCTCGTCCCCGGCCTCAATACCTGCGATCGCGGCCACGGACCCCGCTTCCACCAGGCCCACCTCGGTCGTCGGAGATACGGACACGCCGCTGATGAGTACGAAAACGAAGAAGATCAAAAAGGCCAGCATGAAGTTCATGGCCGGGCCGGCTGCAATGACGCCTGCCTGCACGTGCGGAGACTTGGAGCCATATTCCCAGGAGGCACCGGAGCTTTCCGCTTCGCCTACGTCCGACTGTCCGGACATTTTGACATATCCCCCAAACGGAATCCACGAGAGGCAGTACTCCGTGTCTCCCCACTGCCATCCGATCATCTTCGGGGGATACCCCAGCGAGAATCGCTCCACCCGAATGCCGGAGGATTTGGCCACCATGAAATGCCCCAACTCGTGCACAAAAATCAACACGCCCAATACAAAAATAAAGGCCAATGCGGTAGTGATCACAATATGCTCCTCTTTTCCTCTGGCTGGGATGGGTGGTAAGTCGTGAGTAGTGGGGGGGGGAATATGACATGACAGGCGGCTGGCTGGCCTATTAATCCGAAAAAAAAGACCCTTCCGTCAAACACGAGTTCCTGGCCCGGCGATCCGCCTCCAAAATGTCATCCAGACCCGGATGGGCGATCACCTCGTGCCGCGTCATGGCCTGCTCATTGACCTGGGCGATGCGGGTAAACGGGATGCGTCTCTCCAGGAACGCCTGCACCGCAATCTCGTTGGCAGCATTCAGCACCGCGGGCATCGTGCCCCCGATCTCAAGGGCCTGATAGGCCAGGTTCAGACATGGAAACCGTTCCCGATCCGGCGACTGGAAGGACAGTACGCCCAGTGAAGTCAAGTCCAAAGGAGTCGCCTCCCGGGGCCACCGTTCGGGATAGGTGAGCGCAACCTGAATGGGCAGCCGCATATCCGGGGGACTCAACTGAGCCATGGTGGAACCATCCACATATTCCACCAGAGAGTGCACGATGGATTGGCGATGGATCATGACCTCGATTCGATCGGGAGCCACATCAAAAAGCCAGTGCGCCTCAATGACCTCCAGCCCTTTGTTCATCATCGTGGCCGAGTCCACCGTGACCTTCGGACCCATGTTCCACGTGGGATGAGAAAGCGCGTCCTTGGGCCTGATGCGATCCATCTGCTTCGCAGGCCAGTCCACGAAGGGCCCGCCCGAAGCAGTCAGGATCAGCCGCCGGATGGCTCGATGGTCGCTTCCGGCAAGGCATTGCCAGATCGCACTGTGTTCACTATCCACCGGAAATAGATTTGCGCCCTGCGCCCGGACTTGCGCCACCACGAGTGCGCCCGCCATCACCAGCGACTCCTTGTTGGCCAGCGCCACGTCCATCCCCCGCGCGATCGCCTCCATCGTGGGCAATAACCCGGCCGCGCCCACCAATGCGTTGAGCGCAATATCCGCCTGAGTCTCCCCGATGAGCTCCAGTAGCCCTTCCGGCCCTCCGAATACGCGAATCCCCAGCGGCATCAACGCCGTCCTCAGTGCCGGCACGGCCTCCATATCTTCGATTGCCACCGCGTTGGGGCGGTAGCGTTTGGCCTGCTCCAACAGTAGTCCGGCATTTCTCCCGGCGCTCAATCCGGCCACCGAGAAACGATGCGGGAAACAATCCATCACGTCCAACGTACTGGTTCCGATGGAGCCCGTGGACCCTAAGATGAGGATTCGCTTCAAAGTGCCCCCTGTGCGTAAACCCGACAGTCCCTGCTATTATGGGCAGGTTGGGTGTTCCTGTATCCGCAGGATCTGCGTTTGTGGTGTCACGTCGCGGCAGGACGGCGCTCTTCAGTGGAAGCGGACTATAGTAGGCCCGCAAGGATCAGATAGCCGCAGGCCAAGGGCCCGGCGAAAAAAAGGCTGTCGAAGCGGTCCAGAATCCCTCCGTGTCCCGGAAGTAAGGTCGAGGAATCCTTGACCCCTGCATCGCGCTTGAGCTGGGACTCGGCCAGATCGCCCACTTGACCGGCTACTCCGACGATGGCCCCGAGGGCAAGGTGGTGTCCCATAGGAAGAAAGGGGGTAACCGTGCAGGCTGCCACAAACGCCACGGCCAACGACCCGATCAAGCCTCCGATAGCACCTTCCACAGATTTTTTGGGGCTGACTCTCGGAAAAAGCTTATGCCGCCCAAATCGTCGTCCCACGAAATAGGCAGCCGTGTCCATCGCCCACAGCATCCCGAAAAGCAGCATCACGAGGCGGCCCGCTTCCCCGTACGAAAACGTTCCCGTTCCCTCCCGAATCAACAACAGCGCGCCACCGGATAGACCAAGGTATAACACACCCAGAAGCGTTCCACTCACATTTGCGATGGGAGATCCCGCATCTTTCCGGGCAAGCTCTGCCGCAAGCACGAGCACCACGGTCCCGATCAAGACCAGCATCACCGAGTGGCCTCCCCCGAAACAGAAAGCCCAGGACAGTCCCCAAGCCCCCAATACGCCCAGTGTTCGATTGGGCCGTGCCCCCTTGGCCCTTTCCAATGAGAACAATTCGAGCGCTCCGATTCCGATCACGACAGCCACAAAGAGGAGGAATAACACCCCCCCTTTTGCCGCTGCAAGCAGAATGAGGGGGATCGCCGCCACGCCGACGAATATGCGTTTCCAGAGATTGGACATTTCCGACATGGACGATCCTCTTTATCCAGGAACTGTTGCAGACTCCGATCATAACGTCCCGGGAATCGCGTCGGAGAAGGGTGCGCCGGTCAAAGAGAAAGGAAAAAGCTAAGTCACTCTGCAGGAGACCTTGGCGATCCGGGCCGGACTTTGTGCGACAGCTTCCGAAAACTCCCCTTACCCCTTCATCTGCTGGCTCGTGCGCCCGAAGCGCCGTTCGCGCCCCTGATAGCTCTCGACGGCCTGATAGAGATGCGCGGGCCTGAAGTCGGGCCACAGCACCTCCGTCACATATATCTCGCTGTATGCGATCTGGTAAAGCAGGAAGTTGCTCACCCTCATCTCCCCGGAGGTCCGTATGAACAGATCCGGTTCTGGCAGTCCCGAGGTGTACAGGTGGTCCGCGACGCACTGCTCGGTGATTTCCTCAATCGTGAGTTGGCCGTGCGCGATCTCGGATGCCATCCGTTTGAACGCGTCCACGATCTCCGTGCGTCCTCCGTAATTGAGCGCAAGGTTTAGAATCAAGCCGGTGTTCCCCGCCGTCTGCTCGATCGCATAGCGCAACGCTTCCCGGCTGGTTCTCGGAAGCTCGTGGGTCCTCCCCACCGTCATCAGACGCACGTTGTTCGCCATCAAGTCCTGCAATTCCTCGCGCGCCGCATCCCGAAGAATCCGCATCAGAGCCAGCACCTCTCCCCAAGGACGATTTCGATTCTCCACGGAGAAGGTGTAGAGCGTCAACACCTCGATGCCCAACTGCCCGCACGCCTCCACGATGTGCCGGACGGATTCCCTGCCTGCGCGATGGCCCGCACTTCGTGACAGCCCCCTTTGGCTCGCCCATCGTCCGTTTCCATCCATGACGATGGCGATGTGCCTGGGCAGGTTTCCACGCGCCCGAAGTTGCTCCAGAGGGGTCTGATCCGCTTCCCGATCCAACCCATTTCTCCTTTTCCTGTTTGCCTCTTCACGCGTTCTTGATCACAGCAGGATTCGCGCGCACACCCAAGTTGCTTTTGAAAACCTGCCTTTGCGCAGACTATCCCTACAGAAAGGAACCTGCGTTTGTCCAATTACTTACACGGATCATGTTCTGGAGCGCTCTCCCCGCAGATCCGCATCCCCTCTCCCGTTCTGTACGTTGCTGGTCGTATTGCCTAAATATAGTTCAAATCGCATCTATTACCAAATTTTTTTTCGTTTTTTCCGTGACATTTCCCCCAAAAAGCATTATCTTGGAAAAACTCCGTGGACCGGCAAGAGTCAGAGGATGAGTCACTGCTCTGGTAAAGATCCGGGAATCAGGCGGCCGGCAGCGAGCGCCTGTGGCGCATAGCTCCAGCTCATCTAATCCCCGACATCTCGCCTGCTCAGGACCTCCGCGCCCCTTCTGCCTGCTGATAGAGAACCGGATCCAAGGGCTCCGGCGCGTGGGTCCTTTGCAGACCTTAACACGTTGCGTGGGGAGGATCTTTATGAAAGTCCTCGGCATATGCGGCAGCCCCCGGCGGGAAGGCAACACAGAGCTTCTCCTGGATCGGGCACTCTTGGGCGCCAAAGAACGCGGTGCAGACGTGGAGAAGATCGTCCTGAGCACACTCGACATCCATCCGTGTCGGCATTGTGATGGGTGCGCACAAACCGGGTTGTGTGTCGTTCAGGACGATATGCAGGGCATGTACGAACGCTTCCGAAAACTGGACGCGCTGATTCTTTCCGCGCCCGTCTTTTTTATGGGCCCCACTGCGCAGACCAAGGCAATGATGGATCGCTGTCAGTGTCTCTGGGTGGCCAAGTACGTGCTGAATAGCCCGATTGTCCCCGAGGGGATCACGCGAAAAAGCCTGCTGCTCAGCGTCGGGGGCAGCACGCGCCCTCATCTGTTCCGGCCACTGAGGACCATCGTGCAGGCGGTGTTCGCCACCCTGGATGTAGCCTATGGCAACGAGCGATGTTTTGCGGGGGTGGATCAGAAGGGCACGGTTCGGGAGCATCCCACCGCGCTGACCCAAGCCTACGAGGCAGGAGCAGAACTTGCCATGGGATCTCCGGCATCTCCGAACGAAAATTGTCCCGACGCGACTGCTTGAGGCGTAACGCCAGTCTATTCCGCACCGGCGAGAGAAATCAGCCCCATTCAGTAGAAACGGACAGGACATGCATCCAACGGATCCTCCCGAATAGCACCCGCCCAGAGAAGCATGATGGGACTCACTTCTCAAAGGATAAAATACTATGAAGGCAATATGGCTCGCGGCGCCCTTTGTCGTCGGCCTGGTGGTGGCGCTGCATTTTTCCATGAACGCCGCCATCGGTAAGATCGTCGAGAACCCCCGCATGGCAAACGCGCTTTTTTGGGTGATCGGCGCGACTGTGGCCGTACTCATCGGTTTGAGCGGGTGGGACCATGCCTTCTGGGCGCGGGCACGTACGGTTCCAAATTGGCTGTGGTTCGCGGGCGTGCTTGGGGTATGTATCGTGTTTGCCGTCATTTTCTTTATTCCGCGATTGGGTGCGGGCACTACCCACGTCATTCTGCTTACGGGTCAGGTCATCGGGGGGGCGCTGATCGCTCACTATGGTCTGCTCGGCTCCCCGGTCGTGCCCTTTACCCCGGTCCGGGTTGTGGGCCTGATACTGATGATGGCAGGTGCCAGTATCGCGGTGATGGGCAGGATTCCGTTTTTTCGGTAGGGGCCCGGATGAAGGCGACCCTATACAAGGGACCCGCTGCAGAAATTTCGGGAGGGATCGGGTGTCCTTGACAGCAACGGATCTTGAACAGCAGTTCAGGGCAGCGGGTTTGGACAAGGGCCAGACGATCATGTTGCACAGTTCGCTCTCGTCCTTGGGACATGTAGCGGGCGGAGCCGAAACGGTGGTATCCTCCCTGCTGCGCGTATTGGGACCGGAGGGAACGTTGTGCGTACCCAATCTGGTCTTCCGGGGCTCGATGACCCAGTTCCTGCGGGCGCATACCCGGATTGACCTGTGCGCCATGCCGTCGCGAAATGGCACCCTTACCGAAGCGGTGCGAAACCACCCGCTGGCCCGGCAGAGTGTGCATCCCTCCCACCCAGTCTCCGCGATCGGGCGCCGGAGGGACGAGTTGCTCCGGGACCATCTCTGCAGCCGGGGCCCTTGCGGCCCGGAAAGTCCCTGGGGTAAGATCGCCGCCACAGAAGGTCGTATTGTGCTTTTGGATGTGGACCATGCCTGCAACACAACGCTGCACGTGATGGAGGAGACGACTGCGCCCTATATCTTCTTGGACGAGGCCTTGGAAGGCATCGTGATCGACCGTTCGGGACGGGAACATCCCTATCGGGTGCAGGCGTATGTGACGGATCGGGCACGCACCTTCGGCGTGGTGGATGCGCCGCTCTCCGAAGAGGGGATCCAGCAGATGGCCTCGGTGGGAGCGGCAACAGTGCGCATCATAGACAGCCCCCGGATGTTCACATTCTGCGTGGCGGCGGTTCGGAAAAACCCGGACTGGCTGGCTGGGAAGAACCGTTCAGAGGAATCTCCATGAGCAGGGACGCAACCGTTCGGATCGGATTATCCGGCTTTGATATCAATCTTTGTCTGCCGGCTGGAAAACCCTTTCACGATCCGATGAAGGGTCAGGTGTTATACGCCTGCGGGGATCAACAGGCACTATGGTTTTCGCTGGATCTGATGATGCTCTCTGTTCCCCTCTGCGAACAGATGCGCCACGATCTTTCCGAAAGACTGGGCGTACCTGCGCAGCACATGGTGATCCACGCGGCGCACAATCATACGTCCCCGATCGAAGAGGAGTTCCTGAAGCCCGGGTACAAGGGATGGGTGGACTGCCTGGCAAGAGCCGGCAGGGAGGCGATGGAAGCGGCGGAACCTGCTTGTATGGCTCACCTGCGCCGGCGGGTGCCCGATGGGGTATTCGTTCGTCGCCGACAGCACTTCGGGTCGGATCTGGGCGATCTGTGCACCTATATGGGATACGAGATGAGAGCCGGCCAGCCCGATGCGACCAAGGTCAACGCATGCCGTATTGGGCGCTGGCTGGGCGGCAAACCAGATTCCCGCGTCGATGGTCTACGACCGCCCGACCGATCGGAATCTGGATCTGTTGCTTTTTCGGACCCCGAGGGGGCGGCCGCTCGGCTCCCTGGTGCGCTTTGCCGCGCACGTGATCGCTGCTGGGCATTGCCCGGTTCCGCAATATAGTGCGGGTTTCCCCGGTGTGCTGCGCCATCATGTTCAGTCGCATTTTGGCGGCGTGTGTCTTGCCGTCAACGGTCCGTGCGGAGACATTACGTTGTTTGAGCAGGATGTGTTTCGCTTTCCAGATCCCATCGATCAGCCCGAGCCGCGCGGGTCGTTGTGCATGCCGCATGCAGGAGAGAGTGACACCTGGCGTGAGGTGGCGCGTATCGGAGAAAGCCTGTTTGCCCCGTTTTCCGATCCCGAAGATCTTTCCTTCGAACCGCTTCGGGAGATGCATGTTGCTCAGGAAGAACACCACCTGCTCATGCGCCCGGATCTGGTGGATGTGGAGACTGCCGAAAAGTGCTACCGGGAACACCTTGCTCATTTCCTGGAGTTGGCCCGATCCCGCGCGCCGCTTGGAGCCATCAAGAAACAGGTCGATCGTTGCCGGTTCTACTCTGAGCATAAGAACTTTTACGGAGACTGGCGCTATTTGTGGCCCGCGGATCTGTCTCGAAAACAGGTGCGCTGCTTTGTCTCCACGCTCCGACTGGGAAATGAGGTGATCGCGGGAATGCCCGGAGAGGTGTTCATGGAAGCCGGGGAGGCGGTGAGACGCTCGGTGAAACAGGATAGGGTGCATTGCTTCACTGCGACCGAATGCAATGGGGACATCGGATATATGCCTACGCAAACAGATACACCCGGTGGGGACTATGAGCCCAACTGCTGCGTGGTCACTCCACAGGCGGGGCATTTCTTGAGCGAGGCAGCAGTTTCGCTTTACGCTGCAGGAGCATGACACGCCCTTCTGCAGACAGAAGGATACAGCGGGTAGCGCAGGTAAAGACCAAGGAAGTCGGGGCATGGCAGCCTCTACGTTGACCTCTGTCTTCCCCTGCCTTTCCTTTAGCCGCTACCGATCGAAAGTCGTGGAGTGCATATGTGGCTGTTCGACCGGATGCGGGCTATTCGGAAACATCTGAAACAAGAGATCACGGTCTATCGGCTGGTGATCAAGGACAACCGCACGCCCCGGCTGGCCAAGGTGCTTCTCGGGCTTGCTGTGGGCTATGGCCTGTTGCCTTTTGACCTCATTCCGGATTTCATCCCCGTACTGGGGTATGTGGACGACGCGATCATCGTCCCCGCGCTGGTTATCGTGGCCTTGAAGATGATTCCCCCCGAGGTGGTTCAGGCGTGCCGAATCCGTGCAAACGACGGATAGCCCATTCTCCGCAGTGTCCGTGTGATACGCTCTGACAGACAGAGCCGCCCCCCTCAAGTCAGTTTGGAAAACTACCAAGCCCTTACGAAATGCGTGCCTCAGTACGGACACTATTGATTTTCAATGGCCACCCGCAACCCGAAGGACTCCCATGACATCCCGCCAAAGACTATGGGCCGCGATGCACTGCGAAACGGTTGACCGCATCCCCGTGTCGCCTCAGGACTGCGGAGCTGTGGACCTGAACTCGAAACTGGGTCAGCGCCTCTTGCACGAGACCGATATGCACCTCTATGCGAGTGGTTATTTCGATTGGTTCGGCGGCGGAGTACCGATCGAGCATCACCGCAAAGGAGACCGGCATACGACCGTGTGGCATAGCCTGGCCGGAGATTTCACCAGTGCAGTTCGGGTCACCGAGAAGACCACGGGGCGCATTGTGCACTGCTGCCAGACCCCGGAGGACGGCGAACGATGGCTTGATACCTCGTTTGTGCCCGACGCGGGAGCCATCAATCAGGCCCTTGTGGAATTCCGGGCACGCTGCGAAGCGGTGGGGGAAGAGTCGCTGGTGATGGTGGCGATCGGAGATGGCATCTGCCTGCCTGCGGATCTCTATTCCCCTGAGGATTTTTGCCTGCTCTGGGCAGACGCGCCGGATGTGATGGAAATGCTGGTCGAGGAGGGCGCGCGGCGCATACAGCTTATGGTGGAACAATGGCTCGCCGGCGGCGTGGATGCTTTTCGCATCATCGGTCCGGAATATGCCTCCACGCAGCTTGGGCCCACGGCATATGAGCGGCTCGTGGTGCCCTTTGACAAGGACCTGGTGGCACAGATCAAACAGGCCGGTGCGATCGCGTATCTGCACAATCACGGACCGATTATGAACTACCTCCCGATGATCCGCGAGATCGCGCCGCACGCGCTGGATCCGCTGGAAGCGCCACCCTGGGGCGATTTTGACCCGGTACGCGCCCGAGCACTGCTGGGGGACGAGATCTGCATGGTGGGCAACCTGGACGATATGGAGATTATGGGAAAGCGCCCTTTTGAGGAGATCTCCGGGATGGCCCAAGGCCTGATGGATGCCATGGGAGATCGGGGGTTTATCCTGAGCGGAACCACCTCCGGCACCTATAACGAACGCGCAGCCGAGCAGTTCATCCGGCTTGCAAAGATGATCCGAGGACAATGAGCCGGACGCGAAAAACCTGGGTGATTTCGCCCCCATGCGCATCGCCGGGGATCAGAGCGGGTAGGCCGCCGTTTCGCGCGGTGCGCGTTGACGCTTCCCATGGTGCATTACAGAAAACATGCTACGGAGAACACGCATGACCGGTGCAGATTTTGTCCACATCCACACCCATTCCTACTATAGCCTGTTGGACGGCCTGGCCAGTCCGGACAAGCTGTTGGCCCACGCCAAGAAACTGGGCATGAAGGCCCTGGCGCTCACGGACCACGGGGTGATGTACGGCGCTGTTGAATTCTACAAAGCCGCTCAGAAGACGGGCATCAAACCGATTCTGGGCTGCGAGGTCTATGTGGCGCTTGAGAGTCGCCATGACAGGCGGCCCAACGTGGATCAGCGCCAGTATCACCTCGTGCTTCTGGCGGAAAACAATGCGGGATACAAAAATCTTTTGCAGCTGGTCACCAAGGCCGGTCTGGAGGGGTATTACTACAAGCCGAGAGTCGATCACGAGTTGTTGGCACAGCACTCGGAAGGACTGATCGCCTGTTCGGCCTGTATAGCGGGAGAGATCCCCCGGATCATCGTGGAGCGGGGGCGGGAAAAAGCCGAGATAGCAGTCCGGGAATACGTGAAGATCTTCGGGGAGGGCAATTTCTATCTGGAGCTTCAGCACCATCCAGACATCGCGGAACAGGAGAGGGTCAATCGGGAGCTGGCTCAGATTTCCGAACACCTCGGCGTGCCGTTGGTGGTCTCCAACGACGTGCACTATTGCTCCCCGGAGGACGCTTCGGCGCAGGATGCCCTGATCTGCATTCAGACCCAGAAAGAACTGGATGCGCAGGATCGACTGAGCATGCTCGGCGGCGACTACAGCATGGTCGCACCGGAAGATATGATCGCGCGATTCGCAGACTATCCGGAAGCGCTGGAGAATACGGGCCGGATCGCCCAACGGTGCAACGTGGAATTGGAGCTTGGGGAGACGATCTTCCCCCACTTCGACACGCCGGCGGAAAAGACGCCCAGATCGTATCTCCGCGAGCTCTGCGAGGCAGGCCTCAGGTGGCGCTATGGGGTCGTACGGTCCTCCGAGGGCTGGACGCTGCCGGAGCACGCGGAGGGTTTGGCGCTTCCGAAACCTGTGTCGGAGATCGGCGAACGGCTGGACTATGAGCTGAGCGTGATCGAGCGGATGGGTTTTGAGACGTATTTTCTCATCGTCTGGGACTTCGTGAAATACGCCAAGGATCACCGGATTGTGGTGGGCCCGGGACGAGGCTCTGCCGCCAGTTCACTGGTCTCGTATGTGCTGGCCATCACCAACATCGATCCCATGCAGTATGACCTCCTGTTCGAACGTTTCCTCAATCCGGATCGGCTGGAGGAGCCGGACATTGATACGGACTTCGACGACGAACACCGGGATGAGATGATCGAGTATGTGACAGAGAAATACGGGCGGGAAAACGTGGCCCAGGTGATCACCTTCGGAACCTTGGCGGCCAAAGCGGCGATCAAGGACGTGGGGCGCGTCATGGGCATTCCCTACGACCGGGTGGATCAGGTGGCCCAGTTGGTTCCGCCCCGGCCGGGAGTGAAGCTGGAGGAAGTGCTCCGGGAAGTGCCGGAGTTCGCGCGCCTCTATGAGGAGGACGAAACCGCGTGTCGGATCGTGGATATGGCGCTGAAACTGGAGGGCGTTGTGCGCCATGCGTCCGTCCACGCGTGCGCCGTGGTGATGGCCAAAGAGCCGCTCACGCACTACACGCCCCTCCAAAATGCGCCGCGGGGAAACAAGGTGGTGATCTCGCAGTACGGGGCGAAGTCGCTCAAGGCCTTGGGCCTTTTGAAGATGGACTTTCTGGGACTGAGAAATCTGACCGTGATCCGGCACTGTCTGGAGCTGATTCGGCAGAGCGGGGGCCTGGAACTGGACATCGATTCTCCTCCCCTGGACGATAAGGAGACCTTCGACTTGTTCTCGCGCGGGGACACCACGGCCGTGTTCCAGTTCGAATCTCCGGGGATGAAGAAATACCTGATGGAACTGAAGCCCTCGACCCTGGAGGACATCATCGCGATGGTAGCGCTGTATCGTCCGGGGCCGATGCAGTTTATAGACGAGTTTATCGCGCGGCGACACGGTCGTCGGGAAGTCAGCTACGATCATCCGCTGATGGAGCAGGCGCTCAGGAATACGTATGGAATCGCGGTCTATCAGGAACAGGTGATGCAACTGTCGCGGACATTGGCCGGATTTACGGGCGGCGAGGCGGACACGCTGCGCTCGGCCATGGCCAAGAAGAAAGTGGCCCTGATGGAGGAGATGGGGGAGAAGTTCTTGAAGGGCGCCCAGGAACAGGGCGTTCCCCGACCGACCGCGGAAAAAATCTGGTCCGACTGGCAGGCCTTCGGCGGATACGCCTTCAACAAAAGCCATGCGGCCAGCTATGCCTTTGTGGCCTATCAAACCGCGTACCTAAAGGCGCACTATCCCAAAGAGTTCATGGCCGCCAACCTGACGAGTGTGATGGACAACAACGACCGGGTGGCGGTGTTGATCGAGGAATGCCGGCGCATGGGAATCAAGGTGCTTCCTCCGGATGTCAATGAAAGCCAGGTGGCCTTTTCGGTGGTACCCGACGGAATCCGGTTCGGTCTGGGTGCGGTGAAAAACGTGGGCGCGGGCGCGATCCAGTCCATCATCGAGGCCCGCGAGAAGAAACCGTTTCCCTCGCTGTTTGATTTCTGCGCGCAGGTGGATCTGAAGGCCCTCAACAAACGCATGGTCGAGAGTCTGATCCTGGCCGGGGCCATGGATTCGTTGCAGGGTCACCGGGCACAGCTCCTGCAGGCCGTGGATGCGTGCATCGCTCGCGGCCAGACCCTCCAGATGGATCGCGAGCGCGGCCAGACTTCCCTTTTTGATATGCTGCCCGCTCAGACCCAGGCGGATGCCCAATCCGCGTTCCCGAAAAGCAGACTCCCGGATGTTCCTCTGTGGTCTCAAAGCAAGATGCTGGCTCAGGAGAAGGAGATGCTGGGATTTTACGTGTCCGGCCATCCGCTGGAACAATATGAAGAGGAATTGAAGGCCTTCGCAACGCCTTCCACCCAACTCGAAAAGGCACGCGGGGACCTCTTTCTCGGCGGCATCATCACCTCGGTGAAGACCATTTTGGACAAAAAAGGCCAGCAGATGGCCTTCGTCTCGCTGGAGGATTTTGAGGGGAGCACGGAAATCGTCGTCTTCTCGGAGGAGTATGCGAAATATCAGGCTTTGATCCAGGTGGATGCCACTTTGCTCGTGCAGGGAAAACGCTCTGGAAGCGGCAACGGTGGCGGTAGCGCGCGCTTTCGGGTGGAGGAAATGGTGCCGCTCAGTGCGGCCAGAAACCGCTATGCCAGATCGGTCAATATCGCACTGGACTCCGCGGAGATGAAGAAGAAGGATCTGGAACAAGTGAAAAAAATAGCTCAAGGGCACGAAGGACCGTGCCGACTGCTCCTCCACGTTGAGACCGCAGGGCACGGCTCGGTTGTGATCCGTGCCAAGGACCTGAAGGTCACCCCTTCCGAGGAGATGCTGGACGAACTGAGAGCAGTGCTTTCCAAGGAAGCGGTGTGGCTGACCTGAAAAGGGGATGGGTTTTGAGCCCACGGCCAACCCGATCATTATGATACGCTGCGAAAAGACTCCACACAAGGAGGCCCCAATGCAAAAGACGATCCGCTGTTTGCCATGGCTGGGACTGATGCTGGCCGCCTTTTTGGCGCTTCCGGACGCATCCGGCGCGGCAGGCCGGTTGGCTTTTCAGGACGAATTTGGAGGGAAAGGCTCAGGTGCCGGCCAATTCGGACGGGAGATCTATCTGACCTTTGACCGCGAGGGAGCATGCTACGTCTCCGACAGCGATAACCGGCGCATCCTTCGCGTGGCAGAGCCAACCCGTGAAATCAAATCCGAGCGCTTCCGTCATCCCAAAGATCTGGCTATAGACGACGCGGGCCGGATCTACGTGGTGGACTGGCAGAGCACGTATATGGAGGACACAAAAAATCCGAAGTTGTATGCCTTTGAGCCCTGCATTCACGTGCTGGGCGCCGACGGCACACTTCTGCGCACGATCTCCGTATCCCCCGATGAGAGGCGTCCCAAGGGATTGGCCGAGGCGGTCGTGATCGTGGATGAGGAAGGGGCCTACTCCTTGGGGATCAAATCCACCGGATATGATCGCGACTTCCGGATCGCGGCAAACCGGCATGGGACGATCTATCTTTTGGACGTATCGCGCAACGAAATCACAAAATTCAGCCCTGGGGGAGAGCGACTGGCCACCTTCGCCTCGTATGGCGCAGGGGAGGGGCAGCTCGACCGTGCGCAGGATCTGATCGTGACCCAGTATGGCTCTCTGTATGTGGCCGATTCGCGCAATCACCGCATCGTGGTCTTTGACTCGGACGGCGACTTTCGGTTCTCCTTTGGCCGAAAGGGTCTCCGCTCAGGGGAGTTGGTGCGTCCCTTCGCACTGGCGACGGATTCCGGAGGCCGGATTTCTGTGGCGGACGAAGGAGCCTTCGAACGCCGGTTTGAGGATCACCCCTTCGGACGGCCCGACGGGGCTGTCCGATCCGACTGGCTGACCGAGGCACTGCTCTCGGAGGACCGCAGCGATCATCTCTATGAGCTGCGCCGCCGCCTGGACGAATTGGAATACAGCATGTCCGAAAGCGGAGAAACCAGGGAGCTGGCGGATCTGAAGAAAAGGGTTGCGGAGTTGGAGGACACGAACCGGGAAGAGGACGAGGAGGAGGAGGAAACTCCGGAGAGATACCTCAAGGTGCTGCGGCGCATTCAGGTCTTTGACAGCGAGGGCACCTTCGTGGGAAAGGCGCTCTTTACGGTGGATAAGAATGATCCGGAACTGCACGATCTGAGTTTGCAGGCAATGGATTCTATGGGCACGGTTTACTTGCGCGATGAGAGCGGGAACACGCTCCGCAGATACCGGATGCTCTCCCCGGGTCTCCCGCGCTGGCAGGATATGGAACGGGCCTATGGCGTTCGCGCCACCAAGGAGGACGAGTTGTATCGGGAGGATTTCGGCGACCTGGACACGCTGATCGACGAAAAGAGCCAGAGAGACCGATGGACGCTTCAGCAGGCGTTCTCCCTCAACTACGACCTTTCCGAACACCTCAATCTCTCCATCAAGGACCGGTATCACTACACCAGGAGGTTAGACGCCGAGCAGGATCTCGACAAACCGCAAAACGACAGCGACATCGACGAGGACGGGTACGACAATGCCTTAGGAGCCAATCTGCGCTATGTGCTCGATCCCAACCGGTATACCTATCGGGAGATGAACATCTTCGCCAAACGTTTGGATGGATACACGACCTATCTGAGAACCTCGCCCGATGTGAGCAGTGACGAACAGACCCGCCGCACGGGGGACGCGGGAGCTTGGCTTTTGGGAAGCGACTACGATCTGACCCGGGACGTCAACCTCTCGCTCGGATATTCCCGTTTCCAGCCGGATCAGTCCAGGCGGAATTACCGGACCTACCTCTTCGATGATCAGGGAAGGCTCTATCGGGTGGACGAGCACTTCAACCGACGCTCGGTGCTTGTGGGGGAGCTGAAGGTAAAATTCTGAGGCGTGAAGCCTGAAACGTGAAGCCTGAAACGTGACCTACACACATCGCGCGCATCATTCTCGTCCTGTGGCTTTTTCTCGCCCCACCTGATCTTATTCTCTTGGCCATGTATTCTGGACCGGACAGGCCTGCTTTCTTTGATCCGTGTGAATCCGTGCAATCCGTGTCCCATCCTCGTCGGGCTTTTCTCGTGGCTGTCCCGTTGCGTGCTCTGCGTCTTTGGTGAGAAGACAGGATGACTATACCCGAAGCCCAAAAGCGCATCGCGGAAGACCTGTGGGCAGGAGGCTTGCGAAGAGGCGGCGCGGTCCTGGTTCATTCCTCCCTGAGTTCGATGGGAACTGTGCCCGGAGGAGCAGAAACGGTCATTCGCGGACTGCTGGACGCCCTCGGCCCAAAGGGTACGTTGCTGATGCCCGCACACAGCTACAAACATGTGGACTCCGAGCGTCCGGTCTTCGATGTAGTTCGTACCCCGTCGAACATCGGAGCGATCCCGGAAGTATTTCGGACCCGTCCCGGCACGATGCGCAGTTTGTGCCCCACGCATTCGGTATGCGGGGTAGGCGCGCAGACCGAGCGACTCCTCAAGGATCACCAGCTGGACGACACCCCGTGCGGCGCGCATTCCCCCTATCGGATGCTGCGGGATGTCGGCGGCCAGATTCTCTTTCTCGGCTGCGGACTGAGCCCGAACACCTCGATGCACGGCGTCGAGGAAATGGCGGACCCGCCCTATCTGTTCGGCTCGATTCTCTCCTATCGGGTTATCCTCCCGGATAGAACCGAAATCCAGGTCATGTGCCGGCAACACGACTTTTCGGGATATGCGCAGCGCTATGACCGGATCGGTCCGCTCCTCCAAGGCGAGACTCTCAGAATCGGCATGGTGCTTTCGGCTTCCATCCAGATTCTGGAATGTCGGGCGATGTGGGAGCAGGCTTACGCGGCTCTTAAGCGCGATCCTTTCTTTTTCGTCGAGCCGAGGAGTTAAGATAGATTGAGGTTGAGGTTGAGGTTGAGGCTGAGGTTAAGATCTACTCTACCGCTCACCAATCACCCGATCTCCAGAAACGTCCCGGCAATGTAGCGCGTGCCATCCTTCTGGTTGAAGTAATACACGGAGAGAATCCTGCCATCTGCCGTGATACAGGACCAGGGATAGCCAAGGTCCCCCGCGCCGCCGTCATCGCGGAGAACGATCTCTTCGCCGGAGAAGTCCGTGCATTCCGGGTCGAGGATGCGAGCGCGGATGCCATAGGGTTCGTGGCGGTATCCATAGAGCAGATAGACCCGGCCATCGGGAAGCGGAAGCGCGTGGTGAGGATGCCCGATAATGCCCATGTCCTGCCAGGGCTCCCAGGTTTTCCCGTGATCCTTTGAGCGCACCACCACTCCGTGATCGTCGAAATTCGCGGTGCGGACAAAGGCCACGAGATCCCCGTTTTCAGTCTCGATGAGGGATGTTTCGTTGAAGCTCACCGTATCGTCCGAAGCCACAGGACCGGCGTATTCCCACGAACGCCCCCGGTCCCGGGAGATCATCAGATCCAGGACAGTCGAACCGGGCCTGGTTTTTGGAGAACTGGCAACGATCCAGTAGAGATTCCCATCGCGCGCCTGAACCATCGCGCCCCGGTTCACCGCCGGGATCGGGATGCCGGGAAAGGAAACGGCCTGATCCTCGATCTCAGGAGGAAGAATCGGGCCTTCCCATGAGCGGCCCCGATCCCCAGAGCGCATGAGGTATCCACCGAGAAAGGTGAACGCCCAGCCATATATGTGCATCCTGTTCTCGGACGTGAGGTGTGCGATACCTTCCTCGGGCAGCAACATCCAAGCATAGCTGGTGACCAGCAATGCCCCGTCGTCGAGCTGAACCATGCACGGGTCTTGCGAACCGCCCAGAGGATGGGCGTAGATCAACTCCGGCTCCGTGGACCATGTGTGTCCCAAATCGCGGGACCGGACGAGCACCAGATAGCTGTTCGGGTCCGTATGGGTGCATTGGGTTGCGTAAAACTTTTTGCGCTCCGGTGCGCGCCGGAAGGCGACAAGCAGTTCTCCATCGGGACAGGAAACGATGGAGGGAAACGCAGCGTAGTAATCCTCGTCCTTGTAGATGACGATGTCTTCGAGTTTGCGCATGACGGCCTCCTTGCAGGATGTGGGGAGTGTGGCGGAAAGAGCTTTTTGTATGCTTGCTGTCGGAATATAACACAAAATAGCACGGCTGTCCAGAGCATTTCTTTTCGAGCTTCGTGGGTGCGAGGCTTTTCTTTCTGGTTCGCCTACAGGCCATCCGGGAGATCATGGCCGCAAAACGCGCCATTTCGTCATCCGGGAAGAAGGGCGTCCTTTGCGGGCGTTTTTCTGGAAACGAACAGGAGGGTAACGTGTCGGGCAAATTGAACATCGAACGGTCTTTGGCATTGTTCGAGCAGGCAGAGCAGATCATTCCGGGAGGATCGCAGACCAACAGCAAACGGCCGGGGATCTACGCGCCAGGGGCGTTCCCGATCTATGCGGAGCGGGCAAAGGGATGCCGCGTGTGGGATGTGGATGGCAACGAATACGTGGATTACGTGATGGCGCTGGGGCCCATCACGCTCGGGTATTGTTACGAACCCGTGGATGCCGCCATTCGGGCGCAGTTGGAAAAGGGCATCATCTACGGCCTGCTGCATGAGTTGGAGGTGGAGGCGGCCCAACGGATCGTGGAGATGGTGCCGTGCGCGGAGATGGTGCGTTTCCTGAAGGGCGGCGCAGAGGTCACCTCGGCAGCGGCGAGGATTGCGCGGGCTTACACCGGCAAAGAACTGATTCTCAATGCGGGATATCGCGGATGGTCGGACACGTGGGCCGCGCAGGTCGAACCGCCCAAAGGGCGCGGCGTGCCGGAGTGCCTGCGGGCGCTGGTCAAGCCCTTTCCGTGCGATGACCTGAATGCGCTGCGCGATCTCATGGAGCGGTATCGGGATCACGTGGCGTTGGTGTTTGTGGATGTGGTCTCAGCAACGGCCGCACCCAAAGAGGTGATACAGGGAATGCGGGCGCTGTGCGACGAGTTTGGCGTGCTACTGGCGTTCGACGAGATCGTGACGGGCTTTCGCCTGGCCCCCGGCGGCGCGCAGGAATACTACGGGGTGACTCCCGATCTGGCCACCTTCGCCAAGGGGATCGCCAACGGCATGCCCTTGGGAGCTGTGTGCGGACGCCGCGAGGTAATGAAGATCGCCAAAGACCTGCAGTTTACGGTGACCTACGGGGGAGAATGTCTGTCCCTGGCAGCCGTTGCGGCATGTTTGAAGGTCTTCCAGGAAGAACCGGTCTGCGAACACCTGTGGAGACAAGGCGAGGCACTGATGCAGGGAATCAACGCGCTGGGCAAAAAGCACGACGTCCCCTTCTGGTGCACGGGACTGGCTCCGATGAGCGCGCCAGATTTCCACTATGAGGATCCCGGGGTGAACACGGACGTGTGGACGCTTTTCCTTCAGGAGACGGCCAAACGCGGGGTCCTGATCCGCAGATCGGGCCTCCTGTTCACCACCTATTCGCATACCGATTCGGATATTTCGAAGTCCCTGACTGCAGTGGACAAGGCATTGGCGATCATCCACACAGCGGTATCCGAAGGGTCGGTAAAGGAGCAGCTTTTGACAGGGGCCGTGCAGGAGGGGTTTCGGAGGTTTTAAGCAGAGCCCCTGAAGTGGATGGTGGGCACAGAAACGCAGAAGATAAGGGGAGCAGTCCACGACCTGGTGTCGAGGAATGCTGAGGATTGACCGCATGAGCAAACTCGGACCGATTGAGCCCAGGCGTCGCGAGGGAGAGGAATCCTTCCACGATGGGCAATGCTTACTGGATTTCGACGTGCTGGGCTTCTGGCAGTGGTGTTCGTCGGATCTTGTAAGCAATGCGACACGAGGAGTGCTTGCGGAGTACCTGGTTGCCCATGCCCTCGGAATAGCAGAATCTGGCATCCGCGAGGAGTGGGCTGCTTACGACCTGAAGGCACCCGATGGCACGAGGATCGAGGTCAAATCCGCAGCCTACATCCAGAGCTGGCACCAGGACCGCCTCTCTCAGATCGTTTTTCGCGTGCCGAAGACGCGCGCATGGGACAAGGAGACGAACCAGCAGAGCGAGGACCCAAGACGACAGGCGGACGTGTATGTGTTTGCGTTGCTTGCTCACACAGACCAGCAGAGCATCGATCCTATGGACCTCTCTCAATGGGAGTTTTTCGTCGCACCCACGATAGCACTCGATGCCCGGAAGCGTAGCCAACAATCGATCACACTGCCTTCCCTACGGAACCTACCAGGGAAATCGGTTCCCTTCTCCGGCCTGAGGAAAGCCATTGAGGAAGCTGGTAAGAGCCAGAGGGAATTGGCTGACGAGGAACGTCGCTAAACCGCATCAGATCGCATGCCATTGCTGACAGAGAAGGAGTGTTTGGATGAAGAAGTTGAAGAAGACGAATAGCGTATTGATCTTTGTCTTGTTCCTGTTGGCAAATGGCTGCACGCCTGCACTGATGAAGATGGATATGGGATAGTGGCATGAAGAAAACCATCTTGACCCAAAAAGCCTTCGAAGCGGCGCGTGGATTTATCGAAACGGAAGCCCGCCCGCTCGAGATGGCCCGATTTCGCCAGCACTTTCAGGGAGCATCCCCCGAACCCGTACTGGACGCGCTCAGGAAATACCGGAATGCGAACGGCGGATTTGAGCATGCGCTGGAACCCGACTTACGTTGTGATGAAAGCTCCGCGCTGTGCACATCCATCGCGTTTCAGATTCTCCGCTCCACAGATGTGCACCCGGACGACTCCCTGGTTTCGGCGGGCATGGCCTACTTCCTGAAGACGCTGGACAGAGCGCGCGGACACTGGCGGATCATCCCGAGGTCTTCCGAGAGAAGCCCCCATGCGCCCTGGTGGAATCAGGCGGGGCGGGAGGACATGTTCGATTCCTTCTCGCCAAATCCCACTGCGGAGATCCTCGGATATCTGTATGATTGGCAGCAACATGTTCCGAGCGAACCCATCGCGCTCGTGTCCGACCGCGTGATCGGCTCTCTACCCGACCTCGGAAAAATGGAGATGCACGAACTCCTCTGTTGCCTGCGCCTCCTGGAGACCAGGAACTTGCCGGATGGCGATCGGTTGCGGATTCATCGTAAGCTAACTGAGCTTGTCGAGGCAACCGTCTCCTGGGATCCGGCACGCTGGGAGGGGTATGGTCTTGGCCCGCTGGGAGGGGTATGGTCTTGGCCCGCTGGATGTGGTGCACGATCCGGACTCTCCATTTCGGGCGGGGCGCGAAACGTCCGTGGCCGCCCATCTCGATTACGAAATCTCCACACAGAATGAATCGGGTTCATGGACCCCCGCGTGGACGTGGGGCGATGCCTTTCCGAGCGATTGGGAAGAAGCACACCGAGAATGGGCAGGCATCCTCACGCTGGAGAAGCTATTGATTCTCAAGAGATTCAATCGAATTGAGGGAATCGGCTGACAAGCCGACAAACAGCGTAACCGCACGTGCCGGTGTGGGACTGGTCCTCCTGGCGTTGGTATTCCCAAACGCCGGAGGCGCTTTCAAGAATGCGGAAGACTATGGAGAAGTTGATTCCCCTCTAGGGGCAAAATGTGGCCCTTAACATTGCGACGCCCATACTGGTTGCTGTGGGCGTATTTATCGGATAGGCTCCGGCAGGCTCAGTTGATAAAAGCAGCGCCGTGTGTGCGACGATGGTGGTCGTTCGTCAGGGCGAAAAGACCATGCTCACGTTCGGCCGATGGCGTATCATGACCTGGGCAGAGCGGCTCATTCCCTTCTTCTCCTGGCCACTGGTGATGGCGCGCGCTGGTCATCTATATTGGGAGGTAACATGGGATTACTCATTTCATGGGTGTGGAGCTTTATCGCGGGAATCTTATCAGTGATCTTTCTGGTCATCACATGGGGTGCCTTAATTTCGGTATTTTTCGCAATCATAGGCAGATTTCGAGGCCGATGCAAATGGTCACCTATTTTCATTTATTTGCTTGTAAGCATTGTTGCGTCTTTTGTTTTCAGATCAATATTTTGGGTGTCAGATCGGCTCATGAAACCAGATACTCTTAGCACAGCATTGTTCTGGGGTTCCATTTTCATCGCAGTACTCGGAGCTATCAAAGAAGTCCCTCGTTTACTCAAAGAAACTTGGGTAGCGACAAATGGCGGACCAACATAATGCCCTAACCCGCAGATCAACTCGGACGCGGCTCCACCACGCCACTGATTGCCACGAAGATCTTTACGCACGGGTTGAACCGGGGAGGACGAGGGGTTCGCAGTCCACTTGACCCGCTTTCACACCCCTCAGATTCCTATGAAGGCGTGTTCTGAGAAATTAAGCTGCAAAGAATGCAGCACTCGCCATTTTCATTGGGCAGTCTAATTCTGAGGGAAGATAACAGACGAAACGATATCAGATCGGGACATCAAGTTCTCCTGACAACATGCATTCACTGATTAGATCATTGGAGTTACGGATGATAAAATTCACATGCGAACACTGTCAGGCTTCGCTACAGGCCCCAGAAGACAGTGCCGGAAAAGCAGGAGAATGCCCAACCTGCCGTGGCACCTTAAAGATACCTATGGGTCAACCAGCAGAAGGGACAATCACTACACCTGCCGTATCGTCGGCACCAGGATTGAGCAAGCATGGCATTGCCGCCTTTGTGTCCGAACTAGCCACCTACTACATGGATTTTCTGGAAACGGACTTCCACAAGAGACGTATCCCTAAACGTAGCGTGAAGTTCCGCAACAGCAAGAATCTGCGTGTCGGCCTAGACTTGGCCAAATATGACGCCTTTCAGTCTTCAGTTCTCAAGGTGCTCGAAAATGGCATGACACGGCCCCTCAGTATACCCAGGGGCAAATACCGAGCAATTGTTTCCCAGAAGGTCAAGGACCTCATTGCAGCACACACCAGGCGTATCTCGGACGAAGTGCTGGCGGAGGTAGCAGCAAGCATTGCCACGAAGATCACCAATCTCGCCAAACCAAAGACGACGGATATCGGTGAAGCACTATCTCGTTCTCTGGATTCCGCCACCGAAGCCATACGCACAAACATCGTCACGCCATTCGTGAGAAATGTCGAGGGCCTCCTTCACAGCAGTAGCGGAGCGGACATTGAGTCAGTGTACTCCTTGGAGGAGAGCCTTGTGGCGATTCTCACCGATCCATTGGAGGAGCTGATCTCTGAGTGGGTGGCAAATGTTTACGGTGGGCAGCCCGAGGACATTGCACACCGGATACGGCAAGTCCTGGATGGTGCCTTCGTGAGAGATAGCATTGGATCATATTTCAGTAGTTGCTCCGTAAACGATTTGTTCTTCGAGATCAAAGAACTGGTCGACAACAACCTCATCCTGGATAAGCAAGATACCTACCTATACTTCTGCGACACCATTTTCATGGGAGAGAAGTACCCGCTGTTTTACGTGCCCCTGTCAATCACGAAAGCTGAGGGCAGCTTCCAAGTTGTCTGTGAGCCTGCGGTTTACATAAACAAAAAGGCTATTGAGTATGTTGTCCAAGAATTCAACAAGGAGCGAGAGCAGCAAGGGACGATCAAGTCCATAGCGGAGAGGATCATCTATCCTCAAGAGCATCATGCGTCCATGCTAAAAGTTCTCGGTAGTGTCCTTTCGGACATTGTCGACTACTTCCACCTCTCGCCGGAGATAGACCTTGCGGATGCTGCACGTCAGGAGGCACAGGGACGCTCCGTCTCCGTATCGAACTCAATGTACATTTGCATTTTCGACAAGTCCGACGAGGCGCTGGTCAATGACTATGAAGAAATTCTGGAATTGATGAAGTCAGAGGATGCTGTTCTGGTGGACAGATTTACGGGACTAATCAACGACTTCATCGGCAGTTCACCAAAGTCCTTCAAAACGGAAGTCGATAACGAATGGGATAGGACCCCACCTGAGCAGAAACTCGTCTTCAGCAGTCCAATTCCTCTGAATCCAGAGCAAAGACAGATTCTCCAAGCCCTGGATAAGCAGGACTGTAAGTACATCGCTGTTGAAGGTCCACCAGGCACTGGGAAGAGCCACACCATCACCGCTATCGTATTCCAATCCATTTTGCGGAATCAATCCGTGTTAGTACTCTCCGACAAGAAGGAGGCCCTGGATGTAGTTGAAGAGAAGATAACCGATGTGATGAATCAGGTTCGAGTATCAGATGATTTTCAGAATCCGATACTCAGGCTTGGTAAGACTGTTAGCAACTACGCACAGATTCTCTCCACCCCATCTCTCAACAAGATCAGGGCAAACTTCAGGGCCGTCAGAAGCCAGGAAGATAGATTGGAAGCGGGCCTTCGTGAGCTCAATGACTACCTGACCACCAACATCGATGCCACCATTGCCAGCTATAGCAACGTTGAGATCGCTGACATACAGACCCTCGCGAGTCTCGACTGCCGGTATGAAAACGGAGAGAACCACCCGATAAACTTTAGTGAA
>JAZDJA010000076.1:0-6483 GCA_043804415.1 Candidatus Latescibacterota bacterium
TCTGAACCGTGCGAGCCACCCCCAACACCACGTCCAGACCTCTGCGCGTCAACTTCCCGAGAGGGGGACGACACGGGCCAGAGGGCATCCCGAGAATGTTCATCAGGGTCTTGACGGCCAGGGGATTTCGTGCCCGACAGGTCACCGGGCCGTACGGCGTCTGTTCCTCGGTCTTTACCGTGACCATTCCCAGAAGCGGTTTGAGCGCCAAGAGAAGCGTCTCGGCCTGCTCGCGCTTTCCGGCGTCAATCAGACCGGTCAATTGCTGCAACGCCTTGGGCGCAATATTCGAGATCACAGAGATCACGCCGGCTGCTCGGATGTCCGGAGCCGTCATCATGTCAAACGTCATATCATCATCCCCGGAGAGAATCACGAAATCCCCCCCGCAGAGCGCCCGCGTCCGCGCCATATTTGCCCTGTCTCCGGTGGCTTCCTTGACCGTGCTCACGTTGGGACAGGCTGCGTGTAACATCGCCAGATCCTCGGGCAGAAGCTGCGTGCCGCTGCGTCCCGGAATGACGTAGGGGATGACGGGGACCTCTGGGAAGGCATTGGCAATCGGTGTCACGTATTCCCGACGGATCTCCAGCGAACTGGGGCCATTGTAGTAGGGATCCACCAGCAGCACAGCCCCGGCGCCGCATTTGACCGCGTGCTCGGTGGCCTCCAGACTCTCCCGCGTACAATTGCTGCCCGTGCCGGCAATGGCCGTACCGTGTCCCTGGGTAAGCCGACACACCATCTCAGTCACCTCGTTGTGCTCCCTCCAGTTTAGAACCGGACTCTCGCCCGTGGTGCCCACCGCCAGGATCCCACGGGTGCCGTTTTCAATCTGAAAAGCCACCAGCCGCTCCAGCCCCCCGCGATCCACCTCGTCCCCACAAAAAGGCGTAATCAACGCCGTGTAACAGCCTCCAAACATAGCATACCTCACTTCTCGATCGGTTTTGGTGGGTTACTGACTTCTTGAACTCTCGGAGCGGCGGCAAACCGGCTCATTCCCCTCCACTCACCAGGGAATACGCATCGCTCAGACGAACGAACTCCCCTATGCTTACGGTCTCGGCACGCCGGGTCAGATCAATATCCGCGCACCGAGCCGCCTCATAAATCGGTTCCCCCATGGCAGACAGAGCATTTCGAAGCATTTTGCGCCGCTGCCCAAACGCGGTCTTGACGATGCGATTGAACGCTTCTTCCTCCGCGGGGAAAGACCCCGGTGTCGGTCCAAATGGGAGACGGATCACGCAGGAATCCACACGCGGACTCGGGCGAAAACAACTCCGATCCACGGGAAAAAGCACCTCCGGGCGACTTTTCAGCTGCGTGCGCACCGAAAGAATGCCATATTCCTTGCACCCGGGCTGTGACGCGATCCGATGCCCCACCTCGGCCTGAACCATCAGAATCGCGCGCTCGATCGCATCGCTGTGCGCCAGCAGTTTGAAGAGAACCGGGCTCGTGATCTGGTAGGGAAGATTGGCCACGACGATCAAATGCCCCTGGGGAGGAAGGATCCACTCGCACCAATCGACCTTCAATATGTCCGCTTCAATCAGGACAAAACGCTCCTGATGGCCGAACTGATCCTTCAGGCGTTGACAGAGCACGCGGTCGATCTCAACGCCGATGACCCGGGATCCCTGGCTCAACAAATAGCCGGTCAGCGCGCCTCTGCCCGGACCGATCTCCAAGACCACCTCCTCCGGGCCGATCGCAGCCTCGGAAACGATCCGCCGCGCGATCTCGTCGTCGATCAGGAAACACTGACCCAAACTTTTTTTGGGGCGCCCCTGCTCCCTTAACGGGAGTGCGCCTGTGCCTCCTGATGGATGCATGGGGTACCTCTTCGGGCCGTAATATACGCCAATCCGCTGCAGGTGTCAAGGAGTTTCAACCGGGCTGCTCCCGCCCCCCTCCGCCAGGCTCCCTTGGACTATTTTCCCGGTAATCTGCCCCTTCCATTCGAACCTAAAAAAATGTCCGCCAATAGCCATGCTCAGCACATAGGGAAGGTGCAGCACTTCCGCGGGGAGAAAGAACCGAAGCATCCCCTTTCTCCCGAACACCGAGGTTCCCTTGGCGAGGATCAACAACTCGAAACTTGCCTTCGCAATCCAACAGAGCACTGGCGCCGAAAACAGGGCGCCTTGTAGCAATGATACGGGCAGGCTGAAGAAGAGGAGCAGGTAGAACAGAAAGGTGCTCCCCAGGAAGAACACCAGCGAAGGCCGGTAGTGCAGCCCTTTGGACGCCCAACGCATCCGTTGATGCACAAAACCCGTCCATGTCCGCTCTGGGACGGTGCGCACAAAGGTCTCCCTGGAGATCGCAAATCGAATCTTCCAGTCGGTCCGAGCACGGATCTGCTGCACCAATAGATCGTCGTCCCCCGAAACCAGATGCGCCACATCCCGGAATCCGCCGACCTCCTCAAACGCGGCTCTCCGATAGGCGAGATTGTTGGCATCCGCACCCACGGCCCACCCCATCCCAATGCTCCCGGCCGCACAGAAACTGAGCGACAGAAAATCGAGCGCCTGAAGCCCCTGCCAGATGGAGCGGGAACCTTCGTTCATATCATATTCCGTCAATCCCGCCACCAATCCCACTTCGGGCTCGAACATCCGCACCATCCCCTCGATCCATCGCGGCCCCATCGCAGAATCCGCATCCGTCGAGAGAATGATCTCCCCCCCACCGGCTTCGATCCCGCACTTTACGGCGTGCTTTTTCGGCGATACACCGACCGGGCACTGATCCACCCGCACGAACCGCACCTGGGGATACTCCCGCGCAAACGCCCGCACGATCTCCCCGGTTCGATCCCCGGACCGATCGTCCACCACCACCACTTCGTATCGGTCTTTGGGATAGGTCTGTGCTGTCAGATCCGAAAGACACTTGCCGATGTGCGCTTGTTCATCTCTGGCCGCCACGATAACGGAAACCGAAGGCTGCGCCGTGCTTCCCCCCGCCCTTAGACGGAAAAGCCCGATAAAAATCAGGGAGAGCAGCGCAGCATAGATCAGCCCTGATGCGCATAATAATAGGGAAAAGAGTAGAGACACGTGGTGCTCATTCCTCTGAAAAGGCAGGTGAAAATCAGGTTAAGGTTAAGGTTAAGGTTAAGGTCAAAATCAAAGTCCAGAAGGCAGGGCTGGGAGATCTCCTCCTCAGCCTCAACCTCTGCCTTTCCTCTGACTCCGGTGACTCCGGCGTTGTCGAGAACAGCGATCTGCGTCAACCCTCGGCCGTCCCTTGCCCCCTGACTACTGCCCTTGCTCGCTTTCCAGTCGAAATGCAATAAGCCCAGAAAGCTCTCTGGGCTTATTGCAGGCTAATTGGTGGAGGCGATGGGAATCGAACCCATGTCCGAAGAACTTTCGACGGAAACATCTACGTGCGTATCCGGTTTTTTGGATCTCGCAACCCGGTGCTCCAACCGATAGGATCACCTGATCGCCAGCCCGATTAATCTCACCCAAGCGCCCTCGGACAGAAGTGCTCGGGCCAGCCCACTTTATCGGCGCCCGTTTCCAACTTCGCAGGCTAAATCAGAACGGACGGGCCACAACTAAGCAGCCATTGCATACGAGTAATCGTCTGCAGTTGAATCGTTTCCAGTGGTTTTACGAGGCCAACTGGAACCTCGGCACGCCGTCTCCCTCTCTTTGATCCCCGTCGAAGCCTGTCGCCCCCTCAAAGATATCTTTCAATGAAAAGTGTCTGAGGAATCCAAATTCCCGATGGGGCCCCCCATCCACAATGGATTCTTAAATATACGAACATCGCCTTTAGAAGTCAATCGCAAAATGGATTGCGTCCGGGAAGCAATCAGATTGATACGCCAATCCCGCTCATGGGGCAGGACGTCCGAACGGATCCCTTTAGTTGCACTCCGCCACCAAAGGACCGGCGAGGTCCTCGAGGAAAAACAACTTCCCCGGAAGTGTGGGCATGAAACTCGAGGGCACCCACATGTCCGCGCCATAGCGCAGCGTCACCCAAAGCGACATCCCCTGCCACATCATCCCGCGTCCCAGCGTCCCGTCGCAGCCCCCGATGATCTTGTCCGCCTTCAGGAATAGACCCGGTCCGATGGTATTGGCGCGACAAGGCACCAGCGTGGTCCGGCTCTTGAAACTCGTGATCGCATTCTGCTCGACGGTAAGAGGATGGAGCTGGGCCCCCAGCCGATGCGTCTGCGCTTTCCAATCCGCCACGGAATCGAACTCCGCAGCAAAATGAGGCTCCCAGAAGGCGATGTGAAACATGCGTCCGATGCCAAAGACCACCACCAGCTTCGCGCCCCGTTCCCTTAGTGTGCCGATCTTTTCCGGGTACGTGGGCAGATGCGACTTCGTGGCGAAATGCCGGTTTGCCTCCGGAATCGTCAGTTGGCCCAGAGGTCCGTAAAACGCCTCCTCCATCGCATGCTGGAATGCCCCCGGATCGTCTGCGGGCAGCGTGTTTCCCGCTCCATCGCTCCACTCGTCCATATTGAATCCATGCACATGATCGCAGGATACCTCCCACTGCTTCAGGAAGTAGCACGCCCACTTATACATCCCCATCGGCCCCACCGGCAGTATAAACGCGATCTCCTTCCCGGCATCCCGGGAGGTCTTGATCTCCAAGGCGATCTCGTGCCCCATCATCGTATCGAAATCCCCCAGGGCTGCGCATGGGACCAGTTCAAATCCCTGGTGCCACTCAGGTTGGCGTTCGGTAATCTCTCCGGGCCCATGAGAACAACAGCGATCTATCTTCCCCAGATCCCAACCCCCCGGGAAAAAACCCTCCAAGAGCGATCCCTTAAGGGTAGACATAAAATCAATCGGCATGAAAATCCTCCCGCTGAATGAGTAATGGGTGATGGCTATTGAGGAACAGGCAACCGAGCGCACAACCCGTGAAAACTTGACCCCCGCCGACCTATTGGAACAGAGAATAAGGCAGCGTTCATTGCTCCCTACTTTTTATAAACATAACATATAACACCTCCGAAATCAACAAAAAAATGGACCTTCTCCCCTTCTTTTTTTGGGACCCCCGAAGCACGTGATTTTGGTTGACAAATGCCGCTCTATACAGTACATTGGGGCCCACTTATCTGGATGATCTCACGAAAAAACACAGAAATCCTCGATCCACATTCCTTTTTTCTGTGTTACCACCCGCGAAATCAAGTTGTTCTGCGAAGCGTTCCCCCTGTGGAGCCGCCGAAGTCCGTTTCGATTCTATCTGCATGTTGGTGCCCTTATGTTTTGGTGCCTTTGGGGCGATCTGGAAAGATCACCGATGTTGCTTCTCTGCTGCCCCTGCGACTATGACTTTCGTGGGAAAGGGATTCCTTCACAGATACCCGTCCGAGGAGCGAAGAAAAATGGCCCGGATTAATGGGACGTGGACAAGGATGTTGTTGCTTGGACTTTGCATCGGAGCCCAGGCGGAGGCCAGAACACATCCGCCCGGCCTCGAACGTAAACTCCCAACCGCGCAGGTCCCTGAAGCGGAAAGACGCCCCGAGGAGCAATCGGATAAGCACGCGCGGGTCGAACAGGCCCCATCGGGGGACACCGATGCACCGCGGCTCCTTCCCGACAAGCCCGCCCAAGACCCGAATCGCGCGCTTTCCGGACGTGATAAACCGGCCACGGATGTCAGTCGATCCATGTTCGGAATGGCCGAACGCATGCTTGTCGACGGAGATCTGGGAGAGGCGTCAAGTATTCTGGATCGAATGAGCGGGCAAAGGATGCCGACTAAGATTCGGGAGGAAGCGCTCTTCAGAAAGGCCGAGATCGCCTTTTTTCAGGGCGATTTTGAGCAGGCGATCGAATTGTCTCAAGCCCTGACACAAACCTTCCCAGAGGGATTCTTTGTTAACGACGCCCTGAAACTTGCGGTGCTTGTGGAGGAGAATGGGAAGCCCCAGGAGGCACTGTCCCTTTTCGCGCAGGCACGGTTAAAGCTGAGACAACGGAACCTTGTGGCAGCCGATAGTATCCTGAACCGGCTTGTCGAGACCTTCCCCGCCGCAGAGGCGAGGGACGATGCGCTCTTCCTCTCCAGCGCCTTGAGCAGGGATCTGGGCGATTACCCAGAGGCCATTGCGCGCTGTCGAAATCTGCTACAGATCTATCCATCAAGCCCCCTGGCGCCCGATGCCCGGCAACGCATCGCCCGGATCTACGACGAGTTTCTCAGCCAACCCGAGCAGGCCCTGTCCGAATACGAACGCGTGCTCATCGACTATCCCGGAAGTCTTCATGGACACGAGGCCCGAAGACAGATCGGAAGGCTGAGAGAGAAAGACCATGCAGAATAGAAAATAAAGGATCTTCTCCCAAAGTATACGGTTGGATCGGTGAGAAGATAGGGATTGTCAGAGATTCATTTCTTTCGTAGAATAGAGAGTCCTCAAGGCAAACTGTTCTCGGAAAGGAGTGATGATATGTCAGTGGCAATCCCCAA
>JAZDJA010000077.1:0-21329 GCA_043804415.1 Candidatus Latescibacterota bacterium
CCCCTCCGGGGCATCTATCAACTCCGGTTCGATCCGGATGTGGATGTGGAGCAGGCCGCCGCCGCCTACCAGGCCGATCCTTCCGTCCTTTATGCCCAGCCCAATTACCTCATGAGGGATTTTGGAACGAAATCTCATCGCGAAGATGCAGAGAGCGCAGACCTCTCACCTGCCTTGGGTATGCCCCACTCCCCACTCACCAGTCACCAGGCAGCCCGCCCAAACGATCCCCGCTATGCCGACCAATGGGCCCTGCCGAAACTCGGATGGGATCGTATCTACGAGCGCGCCCGGACCTTTGACGAGGTGCTTGTTGCCATCGTGGATTCCGGCGTGGACTACGGGCACGAAGATCTGATCTCCCGCATCTGGATCAATCAAGCGGAACAGGACGGACTGGAGGGCGTTGACGACGACGGAAACGGGTATGTGGATGACCTCATGGGTTGGGATTTTACGGACGCGCCCACGCTTCCGGGCATCGGGGATTATCTGGTTCGGGACAATGACCCGATGGACGAATCGGGGCACGGAACGCATGTGGCCGGCATCGTGGGCGCTGCATCGGACAATGGGTTGGGCATCGCGGGCATTGCCCCCAACGCTCGGCTGATGTGCCTACGCGCTGGCCTGCGGCTCTCGATCGGCGGATTTCTGGAGGATGACGACGTGGCCGCCGCCATCGTGTATGCGGCGGATAACGGCGCACAGGTGATCAACATGAGCTGGGGCGATCCGCGCCTTTCCCCGCTGATCCGCGACGTGATCCGCTATGCTGCGTACCGGGGATGCCTTCTGATTGCGGCTTCCGGAAATGAAGGCAAGGAGGGCCTCTACTATCCCGCCGGACTGGATGAGACCATCGCGGTCAGCGCCGTCGAATCGGGGGATAATCTGGCCTCGTACGCCAACTACGGTTGGAATCTCGATGTCGTAGCTCCCGGCTCTAACATATTGAGCACCAAGATGACCGGGAGCTATGGCACGCTGAGTGGCACCTCGATGGCCGCTCCGCACGTCTCCGGGCTCGCCGCCCTGATTCTCGGCGAGAACCCGACGTATTCCGCGGATGAAGTCAAGAACATCATCCTCCGTACCGCCGTGGACCTCGGCACGCCGTACTGGGATACGCGCTACGGCGTCGGACGCATCGATCTTTCAGAGGCCTTAAGTGCCAACCTGGGCCCTGCAGTGCAGATCCTTTTTCCCCAGACCGGGGACGGCGGCGATTCCCTGCTGACCGTAACGGGAACGGCCGCAGGGGGCGACATCGCCCGATGGGAATTGAGCTATGGCACGGGCATCGATCCCGAAACGTGGACCATGCTTGCCCACTCCCCCACTCAGGTCTATCAGGATTCCCTGGCCGCATGGAATACCTCCGATCTGGCGGATTCCCTCTACGTTCTCCGCCTTCAGGCCATAGGATACGACGGCGCAAGAATGGAGGACCGCGTGATCGTAACCGTGGACCACACGCCTCCTCAAATCGAATCCATCCGGATCGCCGACCGATTGGACGGCATCCGATGGGCCAGCTTTATCGAATGGGCCACAGACGACGCCACCACAGGCCGGATCCTTCTCCGTACCTCCGGATCGGATGGAGACCCCAGCGAGCTGGACGCCAATCTCTTTTCGACCACCCATTCGGTGGAAATCTCCCAAAGCCTCAAACCGGATACCTATGAGTTTACGATCATCGCCCGCAACAAAGGGGGCTTGGCCACCGTGAGCAGGGACTCCACCCTGACCATTCGATCCGACGTCGTCTCCGAGCAGGGCTACCGGAACGTGGCCGAACTGCCCGGTGGCTATCTCGCGCCGCAGAGCGCCGATTTCGATGGCGACGGGCAAAGAGAGATCATTCTCATGCCCTATGGAGACAGCCCGTACCAACCCGTAACATTCTATGAATGCACGGCAGACAACACCTTCGAGAGCGTATCCACCCTTTCGGAGGCCTTGCTTCCATGGAACGTGTGCGACGCGGATGGGGACGGAAGATGGGAACTGATGGGCGTTCAGGCCGCCCGTCTCTTTCTTTTCGAAGGACTTGAGGCAAACACCTTCCCCACCGAAGCGATCTGGCACGGAGACGATGTCTGGGGCGGCGAAGCCGTTGATCTGGATCGCGATGGACGCATCGAACTGATTGCCCGATCCGATCGCGTCAAGGCCTTGACCGTCTTCGAAAATGACGGGGACAACAACTTCCCCCTGTCCAAACCCCTCCTCCTCAATCCCACCACAGGGGATAACGACATCGGCACCCGGTTTGCCATAGGCGACTACGACGGAGACGGACGCGCAGAGATCGTCTTTGGCGACTCGGACGGCGATCTGTTCGCCTATGAAGCCCAATCCAACGACATTTACACCGCCACGATCATCTACGAACAGAACAGGGACACCGCAGTGGATGCCCGCCACGTGGCCGGAGGAAGCGATCTGGACGGTGACGGAAAGCTGGAATTTATTGTAGCACGCACCGTTGGCGACCCCATGGATCCCAGCTCCGATCGCTGGGTCATCTCCGTGTATCAGGCCCGAGGAAACGATACCTACGAGATCGAATGGCAGACCGAGATCCTCGAGGTCACCTCCAAGGGGAATGGCATCGCAATCGGAGACACGGACGGCGACGGCACGGACGAATTTCTGGTATGTGCGCGGCCGAACCTCTATCTTTTCAAAAGCACCGGGGCAAACGACTATCGTCCCATCTGGCATGCTGAGACCGGCCAGACCTACGTCCCTCTGATCAGCGATGCGGATTCGGACGGACTACCGGAGATCATCTTTAACCAGGAGGATCGCGTCGTCATCTATGAGAGGGAGCCGCAGACCTCCGGTCCTCCAGCGCCCACGGGACTGGCCGCCGTGCCCCTGGACGCTTTGCGCGTGCAACTGACCTGGAACCGCGATGCCGGCGATGCCCGGACCTACCGGCTCTATAGGGGGATTGACCCGGGCAAGTTGGAGCCGATCGCCGAAGGAGCACTCTCCGTTCCCTACATAGACCACTCCCTTCAAACGGACGTATCATACTGCTACGCGCTCTCCGTGGTGGACACCAACCGCGTTCCCTCCGAAGGCCCGCGCTCCCCTGTCGTCCGGGCCACGCCGAATTCCGCGCCCAGACTTCTTGACGCCCGATCGCTTTCCCCGCGCCACGTGGCCCTGCGTTTCAGCGAGCCACTCGGACCTTCCGCCGGGATCACCACGCACTATGCCATCACAGCGGACACGGCCACAACGCACGAAGCGCCCGCTTTCAAAGAAAGCGTGGTCAGTTTCCCCCTGTATCCATCCTCCACCATACTCGATCAGAACAACCAACGCGTCCTCCTGGGCTTCGACAAAATCCTTCCGCCGGGCACCTACCTCGTACAGGCGACGGGCATCCGTGATACCACCGGGGTATTCCTCTCTCCCGATGCCCACACAGCGACCTTCTCAGTGAAGGCCGCTGTGTCTCAAACCCAAATCCTCTCCGCAGAAGCCCTCTCCTCCACAGAAATCCGGCTGGTATTCAGCGAGGGCATTGTCGGTGAGGGACTCAGTCCGCAAAACTTCTCAATCCTTCCGGAAGCCGCCATCCAGTCCATTATTCACCTGCCCGAAAGTCGCGAAATCCGTCTCCTGCTCGCCGGAGACGATCCGATCAAGGCGCATGGTCAAAGATATGAGATCCGCGCAGTAAACCTGACCGACCGGAATGGCGCTTTGTTCTCGGACCTGGCCTATTTGAAATGGGCCCGCGAGGATCTTGCTCATTTTACCCTCTTCCCCAACCCGTGCGATTTCTCCAGGTCGCCGATCACCTTCGCCAACCTAACCGCTCAAGCGATCATCAACCTCTATACCCTCGACGGCCAGCTGGTAAAGACCCTGATCGAACAGGACGGGGACGGCGGAACCGAATGGGACGGGCTTAACGAACGGGGAAAGCCCATCGGATCGGGAATTTATCTCTACTCGGTGGAAAGCGAAGCACAGCGGAGGATGGGGAAGTTCGCGGTGATTCGGTGAGGAAGGCTCAGCGTCGGCCCCGAACCGTGACGTTTATGTCACCGTGGACAGGGAAAGGGGACATCCACGAAGTCTGTGCTACTGACCTGCAAGATCTTTTTTTGATGGAGCTTCTGTAGAACGAGGATGGCTTGGATAGTTCGGACTTCCACTTGCTGTTCCTTCGTCCGATCCGACTATATTCTTTTGATCCGTGTCCCATTTCCTTGGACTTTCCCGCGCAGCGCAATCTGCGACTAATCTGGAAGTACGCTATGCCCGCCAATACCCTCATCATCCAGACCGCCTTCATCGGCGACGTGATACTGACCACGCCGCTGATCCACGCGACCAAAGCGGCTTTTCCCGAGGCGCGTGTGTCCATGCTCGTGATCCCGTCCACTGCCAATATACTGGGCAACAATCCCTATCTCGAGGAGGTCATTCGGTACGACAAGAAAGGCAGAGATCGAGGCCTCTCCAGCTTGCTGCGCCTGGCGCACGCCCTTAGTGCCCGATCCTTCGACCTGGCCATGCTTCCCCACCGATCGTTCCGAAGCGCGGCATTGGCTGCCCTTGCCCGAATTCCGCGCCGGATTGGTTTCGACGTCAGCCCGACCTCTTTCCTGTTTACCGATGTCGTCCCCTATCGACAAGGCGCGCATGAGGTCGAACGAAACGGGGACCTCCTCCGCGCCTTGGACATCGAACCTGAACCCGAATCCCCCCGGATCTTCCCGGATGACAAGGACCACGAAGTTGCCGACATTCTCCTGGGCGAACACATGGAAATCGACAGGGTCTCCCTTTCTCCCCCTCTGCCCTTCTCCCCCTCGGATGGGAAGGGAAGAAGGGTGGCGCTTGCCCCCGGATCCATCTGGCCCACCAAACGATGGCCCCTCGCATACTTCGCCCAGGTCGCCGAGTTGCTGATGAAAGCCGGAGTTCGCGTGATCCTTATGGGAGGTCCTTCCGATCGCGCGCTGTGCAACGAGATTGCCCGAAGAACCACTCACGCTCCGCTTATCGCCGCGGGACAACTCACGCTCCGGGAATCCGCAGCCTTGCTCGCCCAATGTGATCTGCTGCTCACCAACGACAGCGCACCGGCCCACATGGCCGCTGCCATGGGCACACCGGTATTCGCCGTGTTCGGTCCCACGACAACGAGCCTCGGATTTGCGCCCTATGGCCCCGGACACACGATCCTCGAGGTCCCCCTGGACTGCCGTCCATGCGGAAAACACGGGGGAAAGAAATGCCCAAACGGGCACTTCCGATGTATGAAAGACCTTGCGCCGGAGCGGGTATTCGGGGAAATGATGGCAAAATTGAAGCGGACGTAAAAATGGAGTTGACAAACGGGGTGCTATAAGGTATCTTATGTCAAAATTGGATATGGCTGAACGGGAAATGGAGCAGAAAACAATGGGATGCGGGCACGATTGTGAATGTCGCTTGAATTCCTGCCCTCGGAATTCTGGGATTTGGCTATCGAAGCGATGGAGATGACAAGCACAGGGCAGTACTCGGCATAACTGGAGGAATGAGCACATGCTGAAAGGCATTCAATTCGTTACAGATGCAGCGGGAAAGAAAACCGCCGTCTTGATAAGTTTGGATCGACACGGCGAAGTCTGGGAAGATTTCTACGATGGCCTCGTGGCCCGACAACGTGCTGATGAGCCACGGGAATCTTTGGAATCGGTCCGGGACATGCTGAAGCGACAGGGGAAGCTGGATGTCTGAGTATGTCATCACGTTTGCTCAATCAGCCCGGAAGGAACTCGAACGCCTCAACACGAATACGGTCAGTCGGATCTTTCCGAAGATAGAAGCATTAGCTCAGAACCCTCGTCCGCATGGTCTCCGAAAACTGAGAGGGTTTGACAGCCTTTGGCGGATTCGAATTGGGGACTATCGCATAATCTACAAAATCCATGACAACCAAATGGTGATTGATATTGTAGCCGTCCGCCACAGAAGTCAAGTTTACAGATCCGGACAGCTCCAAAAGGAGAACAAGTGATCCCGAAAGAGCAAACCAAAACCACGTGAGCGTGTCAGGTCAAAGGGAAGCCAATCATGGATCGGGCAAGCATTCTGACTAATCTGAGAAAATACAAAGAGAGAAACCAGGCAAAATATGGCATCCAAAGCATGGGGATTTTCGGTTCCACGGCTAGAGATACCATGAGCGCCCAGAGCGATATAGATATTGTAGTTACACTGGATCCTCCTGATTTCTACGCACTTATCGGAATCAAGAACGATATTGAGGAGGAATTCGGGAGACCCGTTGATATCGTCCGCAAACGCGACAATATGAACCGATTCCTGAAGAAGCGAATAGAACAAGAGGCCATCTATGTTTGACAAAGAACTGGCCCGGGAGATTCTGACTCAAATACACAACGCTGCCCAAACCATTTTGAGGAGATTTGAGCCCATAGAGAGCGTTGAGGATTTCACCAACTCTCCTGGGGGCATGGAAAAACTGGATGCTTTGTGTATGCAGCTGATCGCAATAGGAGAAAGCATAAAAAACATTGACAAGATTACAGACGCCTCACTCCTTTGTCAGTACACGGAAATAGATTGGAACGGCGCTAAGGGCTTGAGAGATATCGTCAGCCATCACTATTTTGATATAGACGTTGAGGTGATCTTCTCGGTTTGTAGGGACAAGATAGCGCCGCTGGTAAGAACCATTGAGAGGATGCTGAGGGATTTGGGCGAATGACCGAGGAATTCCAGGCGCGCTCTGCCTCAAAAAAGCTAACATGCACACCCATATTGACAAGATTGACACCTGATACACCACACCATTTAGTTGGAGGAAGCTGCCATGCGCGAAACCGTCCTGTTCCCTCTGCTTCTGATCATGCTGATTCTCCCGTCCCTCCTGTCCGCCCAGGAGTTGGACTCGTTGGAACCCCGCACGCTGATCGAATGCCCCACCGCGGGGCTGTTGCCCAAAGGCAGTTTTGACTTCGACATGAGGATATTCCCCAATGGCGGCATGCTCTCGGGCGTGAGCATCGGCCTGATGAACCGCCTCCTGATCGGCTTCTCCTTCGGTGGCGAAGGCATCATCGGAACCGGCAGCGTGGACTGGTATCCCGCCATCGAATTCGGCGCCAAATACCGACTTTTTGAGGAGAACCTCCGATGGCCCGCACTCACGCTGGGCTTCGACTCTCAGGGATTCGGGCACTACGATGAAGACCTGGAGCGGTACGCCCGCAAATCCAAAGGCTTTTATGCGGCACTGAGCAAGAACTACGACTTTCTCGGAACCTTTGCCCTTCACGCCGGAGCCAACTACAGCCTGGAACGCGAGGACGAGGACACGGACATTTCGGGATTCATCGGCCTGAACAAGGCCCTCAACGACGAGCTTTCCGTTATGGCGGAATACGACTTGGCCTTAAACGATAACGATAACAAATCCCTGGTATCGGGAGAAGGCTATCTCAACGCCGGCGTGCGCTGGACCTTTGCCAACCGGCTGAACCTGGAATTTGACCTGAAGGACCTTACAGAAAAACGCAAAGAAAATGAAGGTCCGGTTCGGGAACTGAGAATCACCTACGTGGAGTTTTTCTAAACAGCCCGTGATGTCTCAAAATATCGGAACAGTTGGGCAACGGCGCGCTACCCCACCGAATAGGCCATGCCGTTCCCGTCGAAAGTGATCAGCCCTGGGGGGAAGCCTCCCTCCTTTTTTTGACTTTCGATGAAGGCATCCTTCTGCCCAATGAGTCTGACCTGAAAGCATAACCGGATTTTCCGGTCAACCCAACCCAAAATGATTCGCTCTTACAACCCATTTTTCGTCCATTCCCGTTATTCACTGCTTGCCTGAGGATGAAAGACAAGGAGGTACCCATGAAGGAACTCAAGTTTGGCGCGTGTCTGCCCACATTCGATTCCTGTGCGGACCGGTATTGCCTGTCCGGATACGGACCGAAAAGAAGCCTGGAGGAGATGTTCGAGAGGGCCTCGCAGGTGGAACATCTCAAGGGTGTGGAGCTGGTGGGAAACTGGCATTTGAATGAGGAGAACTTCGGCTTCATCGGGAAAATGCTGGCCAAATATCATCTCGAAGTCAGCATGATGGTTCCCGACCTGTGGACGCAAGCCAAGTGGGGAAAGGGCTCCTTTGCCTCAAAGAACGCAACAATACGGGAAGAGGCCGTGCAAGAGGTCACCAAAGTGATGGATATGGCAGCAGATATCGGCTGCGACAAGGTGGATGTGTGGCTGGGACAGGATGGGTTTGACTACTCCTTTCAAGCAGACTATGCAGTAGACTGGGAGCACATCATAGCGGGGATCGGTCAATGCGCAGATCACCGAAAAGACATCAAAGTGTGCATTGAATATAAACTGAAAGAACCGCGAAAACATTGCTACATAGACAGTGCGGCGAAAACCATGTTGATCCTGCATGAAATACAGCGTGAAAACGTGGGCATTCTCCTGGATGTGGGACATTCCATCGCAGCGCAGGAAAACCCGTCTGAAGCGGCCGCATTGATCAGCAGGATGCCGGACAAACTGTTCTACATCCATCTCAATGACAACTATCGGTCGTGGGACGATGACATGATTTTTGGCTCAGTCAATACCATCACCTTACTGGAGTTTATGTACTGGCTGGATGAGATCGGATACGATGATTACTACACGCTGGATATCTTCCCCTTCCGGGAGGATGGGGTAAGAGCGGCGGAGGAATCCATAGCGTGGGTAACGTGTATGAAAAACATCCTGAACCAGATCGGGAGAGACACCGTCAAAGGGGTCATCCGATCAGGAGACGCCACGCAAGGGATGAAGATGATCCGCGAGGCGATTTCCCCACGAGTGTATACTGATCGGCCTTTCCGAACCGCAAGCATCCCCGGAAGCCATCGATGTCACGATTTATCCTGCCAAAGCACTTCGAATCGGGAACCATCCACCTGATTCGGTGCAGCCGCATCCTTTGAGGGGGAAAGAGAAAGTGAGCACGAGAAACGTGTTGGGCATAGACATGGGAGCAAGCCATGGACGGGCCGTTGTCGGCCATTTCGATGGCAGCAACCTTGCGCTGAAAGCATTGCACGAATTTGACAATGAACCGGTATTCCTTAATACCGGATACCACTGGGATACCCTGCGTCTGTTTCACGAAATCAAACGAAGCATCGCCAAGAGCGCCAGCCTGAAAATAGACAGTGTGGGGATCGACACATGGGGAGTGGATTTTGGATTGATCGACCCAAACGGGTACCTGTTGGAGAACCCTCACCATTACAGGGACCCCCGAACGGAGTCCATTCCCGAAAAAGTATATGAAAAACTGTCGCACGCCGGGATATTCGCTCAAACCGGCATGCATCCCTCCCCCATAACCTCCCTGTTCCAACTGGTCGCACTGAGTCACCATCAGGAAAACCTGCTCAACGCCGCCGAAACCCTTCTCTTTACGCCCGACCTCTTTCGGTTTCTACTAACCGGCGAGAAATCCAGCGAATCGACCATAGCGGCAACGTCCCTCCTGTTTGACCCGAAAGAAACAAAATGGATACCGGGTTTTCTTGCGGCATTCGGGATACCCGACATCCTTCCGGAATTGGGCCCTTCCGGACAGATAATCGGAACCTTGACCGACCGGATCGCAGACGAACTGGGCGTAACGAAGATACCGGTGAGCCGGATCGCGGGACATGACTCCGCATCCGCGATACTTACCGTACCTTCCTCAGCGGAAAATGTGGCCTATGTCAGCTGTGGCACCTGGTCGATTGTGGGGGCCAATGAAGAACGGTTTATCACGGACGATAAAGCCCTGGAGCAACGGTTCAACAATGAGATGGGGTATGACGGAACCAATATGTTCGTCAAGAACATCACGGGGCTGTGGGTACTTCAGGAGTGCATCGCAGACTGGCAGAGGGAAGGGATCGCGATTGATTATGATCAAATGAACCAGGCAATCCCTACCGTCAAGCACAACACGTATATCAATCTCGATCTGAAGGAGTTCGGCAAGCCTGGGAATATGATCGGCAAAATAAGGGCCTATGCCAAGAGGACGAACCAGCGGGTTCCTGATACCCGACCAGAGATCTACAAAACCATATGGCTGAGCCTGGCACTGAAGTACAAGCAAACCATCGATGAACTGGAAGCCCTGACCCATAGAGCGTATACCGCCATCCACATCATCGGTGGCGGAGCCCGATCGGATTACCTGAGCCAGCTGACAGCCGACCTCACGGGCAAGCAGGTCATCTCCGGACCGTATGAGGCTACGGTGATCGGAAACATCGTGGTTCAGTTGATTGCACTGGGGGAACTGAAGAGTCTGAAAGAGGCCAAGGAGCTGGTGAGGGAGTCCTTCACCATAAAGACATTCCTACCGAATCCAAATCCTGAACTGGACGCACTCTACGAAAGTTATATCGAAACCTACGAATAAGGCGTCATGCCCCTCTTTCCCTGCCAAAGACGGATCCACGGCGCCGCGCTGTACCCAGGAGAAAGCGGGTTTCGTCCGCAACTCCCAAATGACCGCAAACAGCAAACAGGCGACTATTAACATAAGGAGATAAGCCGATGAATCTACAGGAGTTTTTTGTATCGCCGGAAAAGGCCAACAGCGGCGAGTATACCATTGCAACCTATCTGGTGGAGTTGAAACCGCAAACAGATATCATGACATTTGCGGAAGCACTGGCCATCGAACAGACCACGGGCACATGGCTTGAGGTGCCCGAAGAAACTCCCGGACTCCGGGAGAAGCATTGCGGAAAGGTATGCGGGGTGCTGGAAGTACCGGCGTACGAATTTGAGCTGCCCAAAGACATCGAAACCCGGAAATATGTGCTGCAGATCGCCTATCCGGAAATCAACTTTGGCTCCCAGATTCCCATGCTCCTTTCCACGGTCATCGGAAACATCTCCATGAGTGGGCGGCTGAAACTCATCGACCTGAAATTCTCAGATGCCTTCCTGAATGGATTTGTTGGCCCCAAATTCGGCATAGAGGGAATAAGGAATCTGTTGGGCGTAACGGACAGACCGTTGCTCAATAACATGATCAAACCATGCACCGGGTACACGCCCGAGGTCGGAGCCAAACTTTTCTACCAGGCTGCAACAGGTGGCGTGGATATCGTCAAGGACGATGAGCTGATCTCAGATCCTGTTTACAACCGGATGGAAGATCGGGTAAGACTTTACATGGCGAAAGCGAAACAGGTCTATGAGGAAACCGGAGAGAAAACCCTCTATACCGTAAACATCACCAACACCGCCCAAAAGGCGCTGGACAATGCGAAAAGAGCGGTGGACCTTGGGGCAAATGCCTTGATGATCAACTACCTGACCTGCGGATATTCCGTGCTCCAGTCCCTCTCGGAAGATCCTGCGATCAATGTGCCGATACTGGCCCACCTCGACTTTGCGGGAACGATGTATCAGTCCCACTATTCTGGCTTAAGTTCCCATCTGATCCTCGGAAAACTGGTCCGGCTGGCCGGCGCGGATATGATCGTTTATCCCTCTCCTTACGGAAAGTTCAACTTTTTCAGAGAAAAGCACCTGCAGATAGCAAGCGCCCTGACCTACGAACTGGGCCGGATAAAAAGCGTATTGCCCGGACCGGGAGGCGGGATACATAACGGCGTCGTACATACCCTGGTGGAGGAGATGGGAACCGATTGCATGATAGCCTGCGGAGGCGCGGTACACGGACATCCGATGGGAGCGGTGGCAGGCGCCAGGGCACTCAGACAGGTCATCGATGCCGCAGTGGCGGGAATCCCGTATAAGGATATGAAAGACACCTCGGAAGAGGTGCAGATAGCCTATGAGCAGTGGGGCGACCTGAAAGGAAACAAACTGAAACTGTTTGACCTACAGGAAAACTAAGGGGACTCAATGGTTAAGGAACAAGATATTGAGAAAATCGTGTCCGGCATCGTGGCCAACATGGTAGGCGGAATCAAGACAAAGCCAAATGCCAATCCGAGAGCCAAGTTACTGGAGATAGGCGGGTTGATCTACGACCGAAAACTGTCGGACGCCGCAGGAGGAAATCTGACCTGCCGGTATGACGGCAAGATCTACATCACGCCCCGATATATGGGAGAACAGCACCGATATAACATAGCACCCGACGATATTATCGTCACCAACCTGGATGGATCCATCGTAGATGGGGACCCGGAGATGATCACCCGGGAAGGGAGCGCCCATTTTGCGGTATACCGGAGATATCCCCAGGTGGGGGGCGTCATCCATGCGCACCCGAGAAACATACTGCCCTTTGCGACAGCGGGGGTGAAGATCCCCCCCATAACCGAAATGCTGGAGCACTTTGGGGTCGGAGAGATCGAAATATGTAAGCGGGCAGATCCCGCTACACCGGCACTTGCCGAGACCCTCATCGAATATCTGGATCGAAAAGTGGATGCCCTCAATCGGTTTGGTGCGGCAGTCATGATCCCAAAACACGGCATACTGGTTGCAGGGAAGGATCTCGATTACGCGTACACCCTGCTTGAAAGCATTGAGACCGCAGCCTATGTATACATGCAGTCATGCGTGCTCAAAGGAATCTGCAAAGATGTGTGTTCCTAGGACAGTCTTGACAGATCATGCCCGATGGAACAAACCCACGCTCCAGACGTTTTATCTGACATAGGTCCGCGTTCCGCTGGTCTGCCTGAGGACGATCCGCCCTCTTTTGAGAGTGCGCCTTGCCGGGGAACAACGCACGAGCGTTCCAAGAAGCCTGCGGGCCGCCCGAACTCCTGGAGCAGACGAGAGAACCACCCAAACACAGATGCTCCATCCCATGAAAGGAGGTGTTCCAAATGCTTAGCAACAGGTTTGGACCGGCACCCGTGATCCTTCTGCTTATAGTCGGGTCCTTTCTTGTCGCCGGGTGCTATACCATACTGATGCACCCACAGATCAGTCAGAAAGAATCGAATGTAACGGAAGAAGCGATCCAGGGCGCTCGGAGCTGCACGGATTGCCACTCCGAGATGCAGGCGGACGGGTACCATCACGATCCGTTCTATGGGTATGATCCCTTCTTTTTGAGGGGGCCTTTCTATGTCGGTTCCTACTACACCCGCTTGCACTATTATCGAACCTATCCCTGGTGGTGGGACCGGTATGAGCGCGGCTATAACGACCGCCGCTACCGGGAGGACCGATACGATCCCCGGACCGACAAGGTGGACCCACCGCGCGAAGAGACGAAACGGGACTGGTATAGGCGCTCCGGATTCGGCACAGGCGGGGGGATAGGAGTCGGGGGACCACAAGCACGCTCGAGATCGGCCCAATCCTCCGACGAAAGCGTGAAGCCGGAGTCCAAAGATCCAGAACCCAAACCTTCCGTGCAGTCCGAGCAGAGCAGCAAGCAGGAGGAGAAGGAGAAGGAAAAAGCGGAAGAGAAAAAGGAGGAGAAGAAACCGGAAGGACGAAGCCGTCGCAGGGAAGGATTCAACTGAGGAAGGGGCCCAGATGAGAAAAATCGCTTCGCTTTTTGGCATTGTCTCGTTACTTGCCCTCTGCTCCCCTGCCCGGGCACAGGAGGAGACGATTGCCATAGACCATTTTGCCGGAGTCGGCGCGCGCGCAATGGGCATGGGAGGGGCGTATATCGCGATTGCCGACGACTATACGGCTACCTACTGGAACCCGGCAGGACTGGCCCAGATTCGGCGCATTGAGCTTTACGGGGGGCTCTCCCACTTCCGGGACGAGGCCCAGGTGAACTTCTACGGAACACCGCGAACCACGCCACTCTCCCGAACCCGCCTGAGCGCGATCGGCATGGCTTTCCCGGTGCCCACCTATCGGGGCAGTCTCGTCTTTTCCGCCGGATTCAACCGAATCAAATCCTTCGACAGCGTCTTTGGCATAGAAGGTTTCAGCGCAGCGGACAACGCCCAAAAAACCGGGAAGATCACCGAGGAAGGCGGACTGGGCATCTATTCGATCGCGGGTGCATGGGATGTCTCCCCCTCCATATCCCTCGGGGCAAGCATGAATATCTGGGATGGAGAAGATGTCTACAGTCAGATGCTCTCCAGCGTGGATACTTCGGGCGTCCAGACGAAAACGTATTCCTCCTTCGAGGACGAATACGACGGCGTCAGCCTCAAATTGGCGACGATGGTAAAGACCCCCATCGGCCTTCGATTTGGGATGACATTGGAAACGCCGGTCACTTACAGGATCGAAGAGCATTGGGAGGGGGACCGCCTCGCGGGATTCGTGGCCTACGAGCTCTCCATGCCGTATCAATTCGGCGCGGGCGTCTCCTGGGCTTTCTCCAATCTCCTCACCGTGGCGGCCGATGCCGTGTATTCGGATTGGACGCAGGTGCGCTACAAAGAGTCCCCCTGGGAAGAACCAACCAAGGAGGATCTAAACGAGGACATCCAGACCCAATACAAAGCCCCCCTCCGCGTTCACGTGGGCGGCGAATTCCTTCTTCCCCTGGTCCCGATCACCCTCCGCACCGGCTTCTACCGGAATCCCATCCCCTTCATGGGCCCCCGGCAACCTGGAGACTCCAAAATAGAAATTACCAACAAACGGGACTATGTGACCTTCGGAGCGGGCACGTTGATTGACCAGGTATTGGCCTTCGATGTGGCCTGGGTCAAGGGGGTATCGGAGCAGAAGGAGGGGAATACCACGGAGAAACATCGGGAGGATCGGGTGTTCATGAGCACGGCGTACCGCTTTTAGCGTTCGAGGCAACATCGGTCAGTGAGAAAGTCGGGGCGTGAGAAGGTGCAAAGTAAGCGACTGTTCCGCTCCGTGAACCGTTTTTGGGAAGATTGAGAGAGCGGGGAAGCACACTTTCTCACCGCTCCCGGTCTCACTCTCGGTTCGCCTCTACTCCCACGCAGGGAGCGCGGAGAGGAGGAAGGGTTCCGACTGCACCTGGGCCTTCTGAGCATGTTTGGACGCCAGCAGTTCTCCGGCCAGACGAAGAAAGGTCTCCATCAGCCACGAGGAATCCCTTTTCTCCTCTGTTCCGGAGGCATCCAAACCCTCCAGCCATCGGCCCATATCCTTCATATCCTGCGTGGTCAGGGCACGACATTCCACCCACGCGGCCACGTAACAGCGCCCGGAATCGCTCGAGGTCGGCGGCAAAGGGAGGTTCACCCCGTAAAACAAACTCGCAGACGCCAACGCATCATTAAGCTCCTCGTACACGCGAGAGGAGGTCTCCTGTCCCGCGACCTCCCGCGTCACCCGATACCAGGTCTCCATCAGATCATACTCGATCCAGATCGTCGCCTGGCGCCGTACGAGAAACTGATCGAACCAATTCCCGCGGGTCCCCCACAGTTCGACCGTATACCGCACGACCGCAGTAAACCCCCGATGCAGAAGATCCAGGCTCTGCTCGCTGAAAAGGCCCTCGGCCTCCACGTCCACCCGCACCCCTCCTGGCACCCGCTCGACAGACGCCACAGCTACCTGGGCGGCCCAACTCTCAACGGCGTGCAGCCAAATGAAGCTGAGAAGGATCGCCAACGGGAGTGTGCGGAGAAAGAAGGGACTCATGGGCTGCTTCCTGTTGAGAAGGGCGACGCGCAACGGATGAAACGCCGAAGGGGACCAATCCTTGCACCAAAGGCTCAGAAATCCTTGTCAAACCGGAGCATCCATCGTCCCTTCCGGGCGGGGTTCCCCGTGGGAATCGCCCAACTCAGGCGAAAAAGGAATTCCTCCGGATCCCCAAGTTCTAGGGCCGCGCCCACATTGGACTTGAAATTCCCGAATCTTAGTGCTTCGCCTTCCTCCCATACGCGCCCGACGCCCCAGAAAGGCACCAACGCCGAAGTAGCCCCCCCGTTCATCGGATATTCCACATTCATCAACACCATTCGGTTTCCCTCGAATTCCTTGTATCCATATCCGGGCAGCGTGCCGATTCCTCCCAGTGCAAAGCGCTTTTGTTCAGGCAGCGTGCCCCCACTGGTCCCAACCCGAATCCTCAGCCTGAGCAACTTGTCCGGAGACAGACGGAAGGTGTGGCGTCCATCCGCCTCGGCCCGTCGAAATTCGAAATCCCCCCCGAACGGCTCCCCCGCGATCTCCCCCTCGGTCCACAGAACCCAGTCATCAAAGTCTCCACTCCACAAGACCTTCAAACTCTTCATCCGCCCCTCATCCTTCCCAGCTTCCTCGGACAGCATGGAATTGGCCCGCTTCGTGTGCCCACGGGCAAACAGGCTCCAGTCCGTGTTTTTCGCCACGCGCTCGTACCGATCATCCGCATAGGTCAGTTTGGCCGTCCCAAAATCCCCGATGCTCTGCGTCCAATAGCCCTCACTCCCCCAACGCCGGAAATAGTCTCGCGGCTCAAACCCACATATCGAAAGCCCGCTCGCCTCATCGTCGTTCACCTTCCACCGGTCGGGCGTATCGACCACGTCATGGCTGTTGACACCGATGGTTGAGCGATAGCGTTGAAGCCACGATTTCTCCGCGCCCAGGGAATGTTGCCACGCGTCGGTCCCGAAACTATATCCTCCACCCAGATAAGCTCTCCCCTGGAATCCGAACACCGTTTCCGCGGACCAATCGCCTCCCAAAAAAAGACTCTCCACCCTGTTGAACCGCACCGTGAAGTCGAAATCGGACTCAAACGCGGGTCTTTCCGTTACAAGCACCGTCAACACGCCGTCCTGCGCCTGGTGGGTAACCTCCCGGAATTTCCCGATGGTCTGTTTCATCCCATTCAGGGCCTCCTCAACCCCGCGTTTCACATAGCGCTGCCCCTCCTGGATGCCCAATTTCTCCCGGATCTCCTGCTCGGTCACATGCTGCGTCCCGTCGATGCGGATCTCCTCGATGCGTCCCTCATCCACCGTAACGGTCAACCGTCCGGATGCGGGCTCGTAGTCCCTCGATACCGACACCATTCCATATCCCGCATCCCGATACAGCGACTCCACGCGCATGGAAGCCCGGTTCAACGCCTCCTCCGTAAACCGCCCCGGCATCAAGCCATGCCGCTTCTGGACCTCCGAGATCGGAAAAGTGTCCCCGTCCAGAATGGACACCTCCGTCACCGCTACCGTGGGCTCCTCCGCCACCGAGATCAGCACCACCGCGCCCTTTTCTCCGTCCTTGAGCGCCACATCCACTTTAGAAAACCACCGTGATTCCCCGAGTGCCTCCTTCACATCCATCAGCACGTCACCTGTGAGTACATCGCCCACATTGAGAGGGATGGCAGCCAGGATTTCCTCCGAGGGCACTGCCGTGTTCCCTTCCACCTCGATGCCCGAACATGGAATGCCACCGCGTAGACTATCGTCTCGCGCCGCCAGAAACTGAATGACCCCGAATCGGGAGGCTATGTGCGGCCAGGAGGGATCCTGATAATACGTCGGAGACCAGTAACTATAGGCACGCGACCGCGGCTGTTTCCGATGCACGTTGAACCGCCGGATATCGCCGACCTTAGGCGCACCCGTCACATCCACCCACGGGATCGCCATCTCCACGCTCCAGAAACGATCTGCCACGTAGGTTTTCACCTTCGTATCCGAGTTCCATCCGGGCCGATCTCCGCCGCGATCCGACTGCTTCATCTGATCGTAGAACGCCCCTCTCGGATTCACCGCGAACTGAAAATACGGCTCCGACTCTCCGTCCCGAGACAGGAACACCTCCACGTCGTCGTCCTCCCACACCCAGGAATCCCGTCCCCGCTGATTCATCACCAACCCATCGATATCTTCGTCCTCGCACTGTACGCCCACATAGAGGTATTCCGCGTCCCAGAGCAGAACCCCCTTCGTCGGCTCCTGGGTCTGTTCTCCATCCGACCCCCGAAAGTCCCGAAGGCGTCCTGCGCGCTCCCAGACCGCATCGTCCAACCTGCCGTCCAGAACAGGGGGCTCGGATGTCCAAACGCACCTGGTCTCGGGCAACCCTTCCTTCGAGGTGCGAGCGGATCCTCGGTCCCGAAGCGCCTCGACATCCAGATCTATTCTCTCCTTCCCTCCGGATACGTGCACGCCGTGCCAGTCCGTCTCCACGATATCGCCCGTTACGTGCGCACCCTCCGCGATCTCGATGTGTCCTCCCACGCTCACCACATCCCCATCCACCACCGCCTTAGGCCCCAAGACTATTCCGCCAAACAGAGCCACTGCGTCTCCAACCACTTTGCCGAATACTGTGACGCTCCCCCCAATGGCAACCGCGTCCCCTTCCACCACTTCATCCTCGTCAATCACCACGCTCCCCACAAATCGGACTTCATCTCCACGATTTTGGGGAACCTTTCGCTTCGGGCGCGCCTTCTCCACCTGCGCTTCTTGACTCCGCCCCTCAGGTTCGACGCGTCCCTCCTCCTGGCCGCCTTGTACAACGTGAATGTTTCCGTTGGTGGTGCGCAGCCTCAACTGCGGTCCCCCTTCGCCCAAGGTTCCCTGCACCTTCTGCTTGCCGGCTCTCTCCTCCAACGTCAGCGGAATCTCCGTCCAAACGCGCCCATTCGTGGTGGCCGCATCCAGGACAGCGGAAAGATTCATGGGTACTCGAACCGTAATCCGCCCGTTTGTGGTGGACGCCCGGCAATCACCCGCTCCCCCCTCGCTCCATACCACATCAATGCTCCCGTTGGTCGTTCCAACGTCAAACGTCCCGACAAGTCCCTCAATGGTCACTCCCCCATTGGTGGTTCGCGCCCGCACCGCACCCGCCACCTCCCGAAAAACGATCCGTCCGTTGGTGGCATGCGCCGCCACCTGACCGGATACCTCCTCCACCTCGACGCGCCCATTCGTGGTGGTAAGATCCAGCATCATCTTCCGGGGAACGGATACCTCATAGGCCACGCTCATCTTTCCGGCTATGCCCCCACCGAAAAGGGCCCCCAGAAACCCTTGAGGTCGTCCCTTGGGATAGAGGGTCTCGATCCGGACCGCCGCATCCTCCCGACGGATCGCGATCCGCAACCCCTCCAAAATCTCCTCCGCCTCCTCCTGGTTCCGAGCCCGCACGCTCTTGGTAGCCTTGACCCCAATCTCATCCCGCTCCCATCCGGCTACGCGCACCGACCCATCGGTGTTGCCCAGCACCACGCGCTCCACACCCTCCGCGGAGAGGGTCTGTTCGAATGGCTCCGAGTGCGAATAGCCAAATGCCCCCGTGCTGCACAGGACGAGCAGAATGAATGCCGCTGAACAGAATACGAAAGCCCCTGCGCAGCAGGTCGCTGTCGCCAATTTAGATCTCATAACGCACCTCCCTGGTTAGAAGTTTGAAGTGGGCCCGAGAGGGCGGCGTGGTTTACCCATCTGACCACTGCCACCGCCAGATCCCCAGAGACCGAACTGGGTTCGTTCTGTCTCTGCAATAAAGCAAAGGACGTGCCAACTTCATGATCCAACCAGGATTCAAAGTAGAAAACTCAGGCTCAAGCCTCGCGCGTTCCGTTCTCGCTCCAGCCCAAACGGTCACAGTTCAAGATCGGGTTCTGACCTTTCTCACCACACCGCACGGCAGGACGCACCTGTCTCACTGCAGATTGTGACAAATGCACACACGTATGTGGCGTCAAAAGGACACAACCCAACTGTTGACCGGCTTTTCGGAAGGAACTTGAGCAGCTTGGGGAGTCCGATCTCCATACCCCGGAAGGACTTTCGGGGCTATTCCCGGCGCCAGAACTCGTTCAAATCCGCCGGTTCCCTCCTCCCGAAATATCGAGAGTTTCATGGAACCCTATCGGATGAGCACCATCTTCTTCGTGTCCATGCGTTCCCCCATCCGCAACTGGCAGAAATACACGCCGCTGGACACTTCATTTTCAAGCGCATCCCGGCCATTCCAGACGACGGAGGCACTGCCGCTTGGCACCCGCCCATCCACGAGCGTCTTCAGGCTCGCACCCAGCGAATCATAGACCATCAGTTGGATATCCGCGCCGGAATGATTCTCCGGTATGTCAAAGCGGATCGTCGTGGAGGGGTTGAAAGGATTGGGGACATTCTGCTGCAGCCCAAACCGCGTCGGATGGGGCACCTCTTCCTCCTTACGAATGCCCGTCTTTACCTCCACGGAGAGGTCATCCAAAACCCCGATCGCTGATCCCTCTGCGCTGGTAAGTGCCAGCACAACCTTTGCCGTGCCCGATGGCAGTGTGCCTGTCCAATCCAGCACGAACGTCTCCGTGGGAGAAACCGGGATGGTCCCTCCGGATCCCGTCTGTCCTCCGCTGATGTCCTGAAACACGAGCTCCACCGCGCCCACGGAGAACACCCCGTAGGTCCCCATCAATTGAATCGTTTCCTCACCCTCTTCCGCATGAAGCCGATCCTTAATAGCGCCGGCCTCGCCCACCGCCAAGATGGGTCCGTGTACCTTGGCCGCGTACCAGTCCTCGACAAACGTGTAGGAGGCGCCGGACGCCAGATCCACCATGGGACTCAGCACCTCTACCTCCACATAGGGCAGGACATTTGACGTGTAGACCTCCACCGGCGAGCCATCATCCGGATACTCGGCGCCCGCATCATGGCCAAACTTCTTGGCATACGTATACCCGTCCCGTTCGTCCACATAGGCCACCCATCCGGCATCCGAGTCCGCGCCGACCTTGGCGCCACTATTGTGGAGATACTGCACCCCCGAGACGCCCGGGGCCACGTTGGCCTTCCACTGGGAATTGGTCTCACCCCCGCTCATCACCCAAAAACCGTCTCCGCCAAACTTGCTGTCAGGATTGATGGGAAAATACACCCAGAAATTCGACCAATCCTCCTCGCCGGGATGGTTGACGATCACTTGGGTAATGCCCCACACACTCCATCGCGCCACCGAAGCCCCGTCATTGGTCAGCGTCTGCACCACCCGAACTCGGCTCGATCCTCGATAGATCGTCAGCTGCCGGTCAAAGCGCAGTCCCGGCGCCTTCCACTGCTCCACCTGCCCCGCGCAGGATACCACACACGAATCCGGGGAATCCAGCACCACCCCTACGCTATACGCCCCGAAATCGATAATGGGAGGCGGTGGCCATCCCCAGTTATTCTGCGGCGCGGGCCAATTCTTGTAGCCCCCATAATTGGGCCACCCAGAATTCGAGTTGGGCGTATACACCTTCCCCAGCTCGACGGGATTGACATAGATCGAGGGATGCCCGTCCAGGTCATACTGCATCACCCGGGCACCGATCTCCGGCACCACTGCCACCGTGATCAGTCCGTTGTCCATGACGTAGGACTGCCAGCCCCACTGCAGATGATTCTCCTCGG
>JAZDJA010000078.1:0-24439 GCA_043804415.1 Candidatus Latescibacterota bacterium
CCACCGCAGAGGCGAAACGCACCACCTCACGAAGCTCCCACTTTTCTAAGTGTCCAGGGAAACGCCCGCGCACATCCGCTCCGATGCAGTTGCCCCGCAACCTGACAAGAATCCCAAGACGCGCCAGTATTGCTGCCGAGCTGGCCCCCGACCGCCGATAGAAGGGGCATCTTCGAGAAGCCGCACGTGTTCGTCCGGCACGGGATAAGCGGCCGTTCACACGATCTGATCCACGCAAGCAGCGCCGAGGCAGAGTAACTGATTTACAGTTTCTTCCATCGCCGCTCTTCAGGGAATCACACGGAGATATACCGGAAACCCCCGTCGGAAAGTCTCTACGATCTCCGCTTCATCCGCGCCGAGATTGAGCAGTAGTTCTGGTTTCAACCCATTAGAGGTATGCAGTTATGCAGCTTCGTCTCATCCTGAGTGTGGTTCTCATACTCTTTGACCGATCAATTTTCGCCAGAACCTCTGAGACGGGCTGACCCGATCTTCCAGATCGGAATCGATCTCCGTTTCGATCCATTCGCCACGAATCGCCAGGCCCGGATTGGTGTCAAACAATCTCCGAACCGTCTCCGGTCCCTTCAGGTCCGCCACAACCTCCATGGCCTCTCTTACAAGCGGAGGCCGTGTGGTCAGGTTGTGCGCGTCGGTGGCCACGAAATGCACCAGATTATCGGCAAGGAGTTTCTGGGCGGCCTTCCGAATATGTCGCCCAAACCGTCCTGTGAGACTTCCGCTGTTGACCTGAACCAGCGTACCTCCGTGGATCAACTCCCGGAGTCGTTTCATATTCCCGGAATGTCTGACATACCGTTCCGCGTGAGCCAAAATGGGAACAAGCCCCAGAGTCCGCAATCGAGCCAGGGCCTCTTCGAGATGGGGAGGAAAGGAGGCAAGTGGCAATTCGAGCAGGAAATAGCGTCCGTTTCCTCCCAGTGTAGCGGCCTCCAGGTCCCGGATCCGCTCCAGATCGTACTGATAGAAGATCTCCGATCCCAGCACGACCTCGGCCCCGAGTCCCTCTCGCTCAAGCAACTGCTCCAGTTCGCTGAATCGGGCTCGAAACAGACGATTTCGATCGGCGTTCAGATCGTCCAGAAAGTGCGGCGTGGCCACAAAGGTACAGATGCCCTCCTCCATCCCCGTGGCGATCATAGCCAGGCATTCGTTCCATGATTTGGGGCCGTCGTCCACATTGGGCAAGAGATGGCAATGGATGTCAATCATAGGTTTTGGGCACTTTCTCGTGCGAAGGGGGAACAGACCGCTCAGAAGAAACCGCTATCTGTGGACCGCATCGGCAAATCGCTGGATCAATCCGGGGGTCTTGCCCTCCTCCATCACGTTTCCTGTAACCACAAAGGACGCTCCGGCCTGAACCTTCCTGCGGGCTTCCTCCGGGTCGCGGATGCCGCCGCCCACGATGATGGGCAGGGAGCTATACCCGGCCACATCGCGGATCAACGTTTCCGGCACGGAAAGGCGTGCGCCGCTTCCCGCCTCGAGATACACCATTTTCATTCCCAAGTACTCCGCCGCGAGGGCGTGGGCTTTGGCAATATCGCTCTTGTTTCTGGGAATCGGGCGGGTGTCGCTGATGTATTCGGCAGAGGTAAAGTTGCCGCTTTCGATCAGCATATAGCCCGTGGGGATCGCTTCGAGTTTGTAGGCCTTGAGCATGGGAGCTGCTTTGACCTGCTGGCCGATCAAAAACTCCGCGTTTCTTCCGCTGATCAGCGAATAGAAAAAGATCGCGTCGGCCTGCCGGGAAATCTGGCCGATCCCGCCCGGAGAGATGATCAGAGGTAGGTCCACCGTGCGTTTGATCAGAGCCACGGTCTGCTGGAAGCCATCGCCCAAAAGCATGCTGCTTCCGACTAGGATCGCATCCACGCCCGCCTCCTGACACTCTACTGCGATCTCGACAGATGCTTCCCCATCCGTGCGGTCCGGATCCACCAGCACGAAATAGCCCGCTCCCTTTTCTGCTCTCACGTGCATCAGATACTCGAAAATGGACATGACCCCGTCCCCTCAACGTAAGCTTAGGGGGGGAGAGCATAAAGCCCCACCGCCCCGTCCTTTCTTGGCCTGAACCATCTCTTCTCTGCGATCTCTGCCTTTTTGGGGTGCGAATCGCTTTATCCCAGCTGTCGGGCCACAATTTCCCGCAGTTTTCCCAATGCCTCGTCCAACTTCTCCGGATGTTTTCCCCCGGCCTGCGCCATGTGAGGCTTGCCGCCGCCGCTTCCGCCGACCACCTGTGCCACTTCCTTTACCAGATCGCCGGCTCGAAATCCCTTGTCCCGAATCAGATCATCCGTGACCACCGCAATCAGGGACACCTTGTCGTTCAGGATCGTGCCGATTAGACCCACACCGCTGCCGAGCGCGCCTCTCAGCGTATCGGCCAATTCCCGGAAGGCATTCATGTCGCCCACTTTCACCTTCGAGGCCACCACCCGGACTCCTGAGACTGTGGAGACGCCGTGGATCAGATCTGCCATCTCCGATCCGGCTGCCGTGCGTCTCATGCGGTCCAGCTCCTTCTCCAAAACCTTGTTTTGAGCAAGGAGTTTTTGGGTGCGGTCCACGAGTTCCGAAGGACCTGCAGTCAGGATGCGCTCCATATCGAAGAGGATGGTCCGCTCGATTCGGGTCACCTCCTCCGCGCCCTCTCCGGTCACTGCTTCGATCCGGCGTACGCCCGAGGCGATGCTGCTCTCCGAGGCGATCCGAAAGAACCCGATCTGACCGGTGGCCCCGACGTGGGTGCCGCCACAGAGTTCCATCGTGTAATCGCCCATTTTGACCACGCGCACGATTTCTCCGTATTTTTCCCCGAAGATCGCCGTAGCGCCCATCTGCCTGGCTTCATCGATCGGCTTCTCGAAATAATCCACGGGCAGGTTCTTCCGAATCTGCGCATTGACCCGTCGTTCCACCGTCTCCAAATCCCGGTCGCTGATGGCCGAAAAATGAGAGAAATCGAAGCGCAGCCGGGTGGAGGTTACCAATGATCCGGCCTGGTGCACGTGGTCCCCGAGCGTCTGCCGGAGCGCGCGATGCAAGAGGTGCGTGGCTGTATGATTTTGGGTGGTGGCCGCACGATGCCCGGCATCCACCACGGCACGGAAAACCGTTTTACCGCCGAGAACGCAGAGATCGCCGAGCACTTCAAAAGCACTCTTTCTGGTCTCCTCTGCATCCGCTGCGGTGAGGCTCTCGGTCGGATTCTCCCTGATTGGGCGCGCACGATGCACGGTGCCTGCTTCGGAGGAGATCGTATCGAAGACCTCCAAGGTCACGCCGTCCCCGATGAGCTGGCCCCGATCCCCCACCTGTCCGCCCGACTCGGCGTAGAAGGGCGTTGCATCCAAGATCAGATCCACGTCGTCGCCATGCGCTCGCATCTTTCTGACCCGAACCGAGGATTCCAGCGCATGATATCCAACGAATCTGGAATGCACTCCCTGGGAGACGACCTGCCACTCGGTCTCCTCCGTCTTCGGACCGGAAAACGAAGAAGCCGCGCGCGCACGCTGCCGTTGGGCAGCCATCGCCTCCTCGAAACCCGTGGTTTCCACAGACAGGCCCCGCTCTTCAGCCATCAACTGCGTCAGATCCAGCGGAAAACCATAGGTATCGTAGAGCTTAAACGCGTCGCTGCCGGGGATTAGCCGGGCTCCTTTGCTCTGCACGCTCCGGGCAAACTCCTCGAAGATCTCAATTCCCCGATCCAGTGTCTTCCCAAACCCCTCTTCCTCTCCCTGAATGACCATCTGCACCGTCTGCGCCTTCTCGATCAGTTCGGGATACGCGCCTCCCATGCTCCCGGTCAGGATGGGTGCCAGACGGTGGATGAACGGATCGTGCATCCCCAGGTTTCTTCCAAACCGAGCGGCCCGCCTTAGTATCCGGCGGAGCACATATCCCCGTCCCTCGTTGGAGGGCATGGCGCCGTCCGCAATCGCGAAGGCCAAGCCGCGGATGTGATCCGCAATCACCCGAAAGGCGGTTGGATCCTCCTCGAAGGCGTGTCCCGTGAGATCCGCAATCCCGGCCACGATAGGCTGAAAAAGATCTGTCCCGTAGTTGTCCGCATCTCCGTTCTGGAGATATGCGGTGATCCGCTCGAGCCCCAGGCCGGTATCCACGTGCTTGGCCGGAAGCTCCTCCAAATGCCCAGAATCATCCCTGTTGAACTGGATGAACACCAGGTTCCACAGCTCCACGTAGCGGATCTGGCGAACCGCTTCACAATGGATACAGTTTGGCCCGCAGTCCGGACGCCCGCACCCGCCGCTTCCCAGATCCAGATGGATTTCGGAGCAGGGACCACAAGGCCCAACCTCACCCATCTCCCAGAAGTTGTCCTTCTTCCCGCAACGCATAATCCGATCCGAAGGGAGGATGCGCCTCCACAAAGATTCCGCCTCGTCGTCATCCTCATACACCGAAGCCCACAGGCGATTTTTGGGAAGTCCCATTTCCTTGGTGAGAAACTCCCATGCAAAATCGATGGCCTCTTTCTTGTAGTAATCCCCGAAAGACCAGTTGCCCAGCATCTCAAAGAAGGTGTGATGGGTGGTATCCCGTCCGACCTCATCCAAGTCGTTGTGTTTGCCCGACACCCGGATGCACTTCTGCGTGGAAACTGCCCGGATATAGTCGCGTGTCTCGCGTCCCAAGAAGATATTCTTGAACTGATTCATTCCCGCGTTGGTGAACAACAACGTGGGATCATCGTAGGGAACCACCGGCCAACTCCGCACCACCGTATGGTCCCGATTCTCAAAGTAGTTCAGGAAGGCGTTTCTGATTTCGTTTGATCTCATAAGATTCCCTTGTGCTTTGCTCGATGATTGCCTTCACAGGCAAAACTGTCCATTCTCATAGACCACTCTGCCTTTTCGTTTTATCTGCCCCAAAAAATCGAGAGGGGTGGCTTCCTCGTACTCATGAGGGGTATAGGCCAGCGCTTCAATCTCTATCTCATAATGGCGCGGGATGGAATGGCAGAGGTGCTGTAAATCAGCCAACCGATCCTCTCCAAAATCGGGAGAGATCACGGCCAGATCCAAGTCGCTTTCAGGATGTGGCTGGCCATCTGCACGGGAGCCGTAAAGGACAACCTTCTCTATGTGAGTAGTCTTCAGCAAGCTCTCTATATAGGTCAAAGGCAGATCCCTTAACTGATCTTCTGTCTTAACCATTGGAACATCTCCTTCGTCCTTGACAGGTATTCCTCTGAAGGGTCGGGCGTAGATAGTGCCGCCATTTTGTCCTTGTATGCCGGATAGCGAGTCATCACACAAAAGGGTGTTAGATCGTCCAAGAATTTGAGTTGTTCATCCGACATCTCCGCATCAATGCCGCTTATTTCCGCAAGCCTTCTGAGGTTGTGGCTGTATGGGGAGTACGTATCTTTCCATTCCACGATGAATCCCTTCAGAATCTTCTCAATCGTCTGTTGACCCATGAAGGAAACGTATAGGTGTCGTCCGGTCTTGAACATTGCCTCGGCCGTATTGGGGTCATATTCTGCGTGGCCAATCCAGTGATGTGTTTGCTCTTTCACCTTCGGTCGCTTTCAATGACAAAATTCCACCCGGGTTAGTCACCATTCTCCCGCACGATCTCCGCCACCACATCCCTTGCCACGTCGAACGGAAAGCCTTTGCGTGCCAAGAACTCCCCCATTTTTCGGGATGCCTGGCTCGGGTCCAGGTCTTGGTATCGAGCGGCCCTCTTCCTGAGCAGATCCGCAGCCAGCGTTCTTTCGTCTGTAACCAGAAACGCTTCGGAGAGGGTTTCCTCTGCGGTCGCACGTGCGACCCCTTTGTGGATCAATTCGGAGAAGAGTACGCGACGGCCGCGGGGCTTGAGTCGCAGACGTTGGGCGATCCACCGGGCCGCGAAATCACGGTCGTCCAGCAGCCCGAGTCGCTCCAAAAGGGCGATGGTCTCCTGAACAGCCGCCTCGTCATACTCCTTCTCCCGGAGTTTGTTCTGCATCTCCCGGATCGTCCTGGGGCGAAACGAAAGATAATGGAAGGCGGTATCCTTGGCCTGTTTCCGATTTTCCTCTTGGAGCATCCGGGTGATTTGGCCTTCGTCCAACTCCAGACCGGCCCTCAACCCATGGTTCAGGGCAGTCTCGTCATGGATGCCGAATGCAAACGCTCCCTCTAGAAAGACGGAGAGGCGATTCGGATGCTTTTTTTGACGAACAAGCCGCGTAATGCGCATGGTATCTCTGGAAACAGGATGCGTAATGCCCAGAAACGCAGATAGCACCAGTGGGGGAAGGGAGCAACTATCCTGGGCTTTGCGTATTCCGCCCCGGCTTACTGTTCCTCCGCTTCCGGCTCCTCATCGTCTGCGGCCGGGGTAGATGTGGTCAGATGCAGGGACTGTCGGAGTTTCTCCTCAATCTCCCGGGCCACCTCGGGATGCTCCCGCAGATAGACTTTTGCGTTTTCCCGGCCCTGTCCCAGCCGGTCGTCTCCATAGGCGAACCACGTCCCGCTCTTGGTCAGAATGCCGTTGTTCACGCCCATATCCACCAGACCGCCTTCTTTGGAGATGCCCCACTGGCCAGCACCATACATCAGGTCGAATTCCGCCATCCGGAAGGGGGGAGCCACTTTATTCTTGACCACTTTCACCCGCGTGCGATTGCCGATCGTATCCTGCCCGTCCTTTATGGCGGCAATGCGTCGGATGTCCATTCGGACGGAGGAATAGAACTTGAGCGCCTGTCCTCCCGTGGTGGTCTCCGGATTTCCGAACATGACCCCGATCTTCATTCGGATCTGATTGGTGAAAACCAGACATGTCTTGGATCGACTCACCGTGCCCGTCAGCTTGCGCAGGGCTTGAGACATAAGCCGGGCGTGCAGTCCCATATGGGAGTCGCCCATCTCGCCTTCCAGTTCAGCGCGCGGGACCAGCGCTGCCACCGAATCGACCACAATCAGATCCAACGCCCCGCTGCGCACCAGCGTATCTGTGATCTCGAGGGCCTCTTCTCCGCAGTCGGGCTGGGAGATCAACAGGTTGTCCGTATCCACCCCCAATCGCCTTCCCCACACCGGATCCATGCTGTGCTCTGCGTCAATGTAGGCGGCCATCCCTCCGAGCTTTTGGGCCTCGGCGATGATGTGAAGCACCAGTGTGCTTTTCCCCGAGGACTCCGGGCCGAAAATCTCTACGACACGCCCTCTCGGGACGCCGCCGAGACCCAACGCGGCATCCAGCTCCAACGACCCGGTGGGTATCGCCTCCACCTGCACCTGAGCGCCCTCATCGCCCAATCGCATGATCGCGCCCTTCCCAAACTGCTTGCTGATCTGGGCCAGCGCCAGATCGAGCGCTTTTTCTTTCCCGTTCGAGAGTTCAGTACCCATTTGGCTTACTCCTTTTTGGTGTCCCCTGACGCGTTACGTTTCAGGTTCCTCTCCATGGTAACCGTGACGGAGAAGGCCGGGCTCAGACGTGCAGAATCTCCAGATTCCTCGGCAACAAGAGGAATCATCCCACTACAGTCCTGTGGGGTGGCCTGCCATGCGACACGTCGCAAAATCTGAGAGCACGGCGCTGTTTCGCCGGCAAAATGGATTTACGCGGATCCTGAGCCCCAGCCCTCTTGTCGGATCTGTCACGGCTGCGCCTGTTAATTGCCCATCTGTTCCAGTTTATCTTGCACCGACCGATTTCCGGGATCCAGTTCCAGGGCGCGTTCCCATTGCCGTCTCGCTTCCGTTGTATTCCCGAGGGTGGCTGCTACGTCTCCGAGGTGTTCTATGATCACCGCGTTTTCCTCCTCCAGCTGCGCTGCTTGCTCGATATAGCGCTCCGCATTTTCCAGGTCCCCAAGACGAAAATACACCCACCCTAAGCTGTCCAAAAAAGCCCCATTGAGAGAATCCTGCGCGACCACTTTCTTGAGCATCGTCAGCGATTCGTCCAGTCGGATCCCTCTATCCGCAAAGAGATAGCCCAGATAATTCAGGGCCAAGGCGTGTTCCGGATTCACGGACAACAGCTTTTCAAACGTGCGGATGCCCTCGTCGAACTGTCCCGCCCTGTCCTGAACACGGCCCAACTCAAACAGATAAGTCACATTCTCCGGATCCAAGGCCAGCGCCCGCTCCAGCGCGGAGACAGCCCCCTGAAGATCTTCCTGATCCGCCAAAGCCACTCCGAGCAAAAACCACATTCTGCTGTTTGTTGGAAGACGCTCTACCCCTTTCTCCAGGAGTGATTGTGCCTCTGCGTAGCACTCCATGGAGAGATAGATATATCCCGAGTTCATCCAACCATCCACACGAGTTTCATCGAGTCGGATAAGGGCTTCGAAGGCCTTGAGTGCCTCCGGGAGATCTTTCATCTCGGTCAAACTTCGTCCGAGATAATAATACAGGGACGCATCGTCCCCATAGCGCGCCAGAGCATCCTGGGCGGTACGAAGGGCGTTTACAAAATCCTCAAGGTGATAATAAGCCATTGCGATGTTCTGCGCGGTTTCCAGGTCTTGCGGCAGTCTGGCAAAATGAAAGATCGCCCGATCCCATTTTTCGGCGGCCATGTACAGGGTTCCCAGTCGCCTCCGGATCCGCTCATACGTCGGCCTTTTCTCCAATGCGTTCTCGTAGACCGAAAGCGACTCCCCCCTTTTCCCAGCCTCCTCGAGGGAACTCCCCAGCGCGAAAGCAACTTCCTCGATGTCCGGATATTCCTGCAGGAGTTTTTTCAGAAGGGTTTCGGCCTGCGCCATGTGACCTGTCGCCTGGTAAACGGAGGCCAAGTGCATCTGAACTTCCGGAGAGGGATGCCGGATCTGGAGCTGCTCCAAGAGCGCGATGGCCTTGTCCGGTTGGTCGTTACTCAGATAGAGCCCCACCAGATCAAGAACTGGCTCCGGGGCATACGCCTCCCTCTCGACAATCTGTTCCGACTGCTCGATGGCGTTATCCAGATCTCCCATTCCGGCGTAAAGCATGGACAGGAATCGGCGCGCGCTTAGCGATCCGGGTTCGGCCTGCACGGCTCTTGTCATAAATCCCAGAGCAGCGCCCTGATCGCCGAGTATCAAGTAGTCACGAGCCAAGGCCCGGTATACCGAACAGGGGATCGGGTCGTGGGCCAAAAGTGCCCCCAATTCCACGATGGCACTACGATAATCCCTATTAAATTCAAATACTTTTGCTTGAACGAAATGATCCATGACGATGGGGGAGATTTCGGAAGCATTCCGAGGGGCTTCGGACGAAACCTTCCTTCCCTGGGTTGCGGCACATCCCCCTATTTGAAGCCATCCCGCAAGCAGCAACACCACCAAAGCGTGTTTCATCGTTTGTTCCCGGGTCATAAATGCCATCCGAAGCGCCCTATCATGTTTCTAAATATAACTTTTAACCTATCCGAAGTCAACTCTTTTCTTGTCCGAATGCCCGGGCCTCGTTCGGGAGGGTCAACGATCAAAAGCCGAATGCCCGATGAACCCTGGAGCTCAATGACCGACAGCCGGATCCCGTGCTGCTTGGCCTTTGAGGCATATGATCTGATGGCCTCTTGTTACTGCCCATGTCGCAGGGGCCAGTCGTTCTCAAACTCCCCCGCATCCCGAATCGTATACCGATATCCCTGTTCGGTCAGAAAAAGCTGGCGATTGGCCGCAAACTCCTGATCCCGCGTGTCCCGCGTCACGAGCGAGTAAAAGCGAGCCGCAGTACCCCGCTTCTTGGGTCGGAGAATCCGTCCAAGCCGCTGCGCCTCCTCCTGCCGAGATCCGAACGTTCCAGACACCTGAATGGCCACGCTCGCATCGGGGAGATCCACCGCAAAGTTGGCCACCTTCGAGACTACCAGCACGCGAATCGCTCCCCGTCGAAACTGGCCATACAGTTCCTCCCGCTCCAGATTCCCGGTTGTTCCGGTGATAATGGGCGCATGCAGCCGCCGGGCGATCTCGGTGACCTGCTGGATGTATAGTCCGATCACCAGAATCTGATCCTCCGGATGGCGTTCGATGAGCCGCTCCACCAGCGGAATTTTGGTCGGGTTTTCAGATGCGATCCGAAACTTGGCTCGTTTGGAGGCCACCGCATATTCCATTCGAAGGTCAGGACTCAACGGCACCCGGATCTCACAGCACTCCGCTGTCGCGATCCACCCCTGTTTTTCCAGCTCTTTCCACGGCACGTCGTATTTTTTCGGCCCGATCAAGCTGAAAACATCCGTCTCCAGACCGTCCTCCCGCACGAGAGTGGCCGTCAAGCCCAGGCGTCGCTTGCTCTGAATCTCCGCGGTGAAGCGAAAAACGGGCGCGGGTAAAAGGTGTACCTCGTCGTAGATGACCAGACCCCAGTTCCCCCGATTGAACAGCGGAAAGTGCGGAAACTCGCCGTCTTTCCGATGCCGATAGGTCAAAATCTGATACGTGGTTATGGTGATGGGACGGATTTCTTTCCGCTCTCCCGAATACTCCCCGATGTCCTCCGGAGAAAGATCGGTCTTGTCGAGCAATTCATTCCGCCACTGCCGAAGGGCTGTGATCCCCGTGGTCAGGATCAGGGTTTCGTTCTTGAGACGCTCCATCACCGCCATGCCCACCACCGTCTTTCCAGCACCACAAGGAAGCACAATCACGCCGCTCCCGCCCTCCAGGCCGCCGCCGGCGTAGAATATCTCCACGGACTCCTTTTGGTAGGCGCGGAGGCGGAGAACCTCCCCCCCTCGGGTCTGATCCCGAAGCTGAAGCGACAGAAAGTTCCCGCTTACATACCCCGCGAGATCCTCGACCGGAAATCCGATCCGGATCAAGGCCTGCTTGACGTGCCCGCGGAACATCGGATGAATCCGGATCGTGTACCGATCCAGGAACTCCTTCAGATAGGGTTGCGCGGCTTTGGTGTTCCAGATCTCCGCCATCAGCACGGGGTCCTCGGATACAAGCGCGAACTCCCCATCCTGCTTTATCAGCTTGATCCGCCCGTATCTGGAGATTTGGTCCGCCACCTCCGCCTTGATATTCTGCGGAACCTCATACTTGCTGAACTGCTCCAGCGCCTCTAAAATGTGTGCTCCGGTCATGCCTGAAGCTGCCGCATTCCACAGGGAAACAGGGCTGATCCGATAGGTATGAATGTGCTCCGGACTCTTCTCCAACTCCGCAAACCGCGCCAGCGCATCCCGCGCCTTCTCGTAATCCGGGTGGTCCACCTCGAGCAGCAAAGAGCGGTCGCTCTGTACGATTACCGGTTTGGTGGGATCATAGATCATAGAGGAGAGTCTCCGTGGGGGTAAGGAAGCGTGAAACCCAGAACGTAAAACGTAAACGGCAGGACGAGAGGCGAAATCAGGTAAAGGGGACGCTTTGCAGCAGGTCAAGCAACACCTCACGGGCAGTTGGCCAAACGTTGTCTCGGGCGCTTTGGCATGGCGTGTTCGACGCGCGCAAGACATTGCTCCTTTGTTGCGGGACCCTCGTTAGCAGCAGGCGAATAATCTCGGCCAGCAGCGCAGAAGATGCTGGATAGCTTGCTCTGGAAAGAGGCGTCCGTTTCTGGATTTCCCTCGCGGCTTGCTCTGGCCGATCCGAGGACGTATTCATAGAGACGTGCCCGATTTTTTCCCGTGCCGCACGAATAGCCTTCGTCGGGATCGGCGCTGACAGAACCGAGCAACCGGCGGCGTTGATCCGGCGCCCGGAGTGTGCGTCTGTCCTGCATCAACGCGACCACATCACATGCCAGCCCACATCTGCAACGAACCTCCGGATCTCCTCCGCAACGGACTTCAACCACCTCTTGCGCTTCCCCTTCCACATTTTGCCTTTCAGGTTCTATGCCTTATCGAAGCGTCCGGATCGCCGGCCTTCTCCTGCCTCCGTATTTGGTCATCAGAATCATCCCGGCGACAAATCCACCGATGTGCGCGAACCAAGCCACGCCGTCCCCGCCCGCCACACCAGCGCTTGCCTGCAGGATCTGCATGACAAGCCAGAATCCGAGCACGATCACAGCCGGGATGCGAATGACCCGGATGAAAAAGAAGAAGAAAATCAGTACGGAGACACGGGCCGATGGAAAGCGCACAAAATAGGCACCCAGCACGCCTGCGATGGCTCCGCTGGCGCCCAGCATCGGAACGGGAGAATTGAGGTGGGTGAGCACATGGGCGGCGCTGGCGACCACCCCACAGACCAGATAGAACAGCGCGAACCGGAAATGTCCCAGCACGTCCTCCACATTGTTCCCGAATATCCACAGGTAGAGCATATTCCCGATAATGTGAAAAAAGCCCCCGTGCATAAACATAGCCGTCAGCACGGTCAAAACCACCGGGATTGGAGTTTCCGGAGGCAGGTCCACAAGATGGCTCAGCTCGTATGGCCGCAGTGCCATCTGAGCCACAACGTAGTTGAACCCTTTTGCAGCGAGGAGTTGACGGATAAACACCGCGACATTGAGCCCGAGCAGCGTCAACGTAACGAACGGAAACGTCCGTGTGGGATTGTCGTCCTTGAGAGGAATCATGGGAGAACGGGTTCGATTGGGATGAGGGAAAAACATCGTGGAAAAACGGCAGGGATTGCACGCCACACGAGCGCTTGCTCGGAACAGCTAGTTCAATCGGTCCGATTTTCCTGAAACTAAGCCAAGATAAAACATTCTTCCCCGTTCGTCAACCCTTATTTTCTTCCATTTCCCTCTGATGAGGGCCTGTTGCAGAAGTTATAGAGCGGAGGGGATTTCTTTTTGAAACTATGTGGATAGAACATAAGTAGTACCTGCGTACGCGCATTACTCTCAGAGTATTTTGTCACTTGCTGAGCTATCTTTCACCCTGTTGTCAGGAGGAAAGCTGTGGGGCACTATCCGCGACATGGGTACGCATCCAAACCAGTTTCTTTCTTTCAGCCGACACAACCCCATAGAGGAAGTATCGACTTCTTGAAGAAGAACCTGGGCCGCTGGGCGAACGAAAGCAAAACCTTGTCCGTATCCGCCAACTGATCCGGATCCAAGATTCTGCGAGCCGAGCAAACCATGTACCTCGGCCATCCCCCATCGAGTCGGAAGGCGTTGGCCGGCGCCTTTGCGGGCAACGTCGCAACTAACCATCCCACTACCCGAGAAGGGAAGACGCTTCCATTGGATTGTCTTCCCCATGTGATGGGTCCCGTCCCGGGAGATTCTGCTCTTGGGCGTATTTATAGTTGCGGGCGTAAGGGAAATATCCCTTCTGAATCCACGTTTTCGCGTTCGTTTTGCGAGTTTGTCAAGTCGAGGCCCGCTTTATTGGACTACCTCGACTAAGGGGAGTTTGCAGAGAAGGAGGCGCGCGCCGCTGCGCCGCGACGGAAACGGGGACGTTCTCGAAAAGGGGGAGAACCGGCTTCCCGGAGAGCCCACCCGGATCGAACGACAGAAGGCAATGAGTTTAGAGGAGATGGCAGCCGCTTCGCGCCAGGTGTGTGAACGAGGCGCCAAGACCAAGGGCAAGGGATACAGGGAATCCTGGAACGGGTATGAGCTCCACATTGACGCAGCCGATGGTCAAATCCCGATCTCGTGTTTCTGGACCTCGCCTTCTTGACGTGATGGTCAGGTCGCCCTTGCTTTGGCTACGATGACAGCCGCTAAGGTTTCAACGGCGTTTACCTGCTTTTCGGAATTCACCCTTTAGGATTTCATCCATCTTCCTGCACTCGCATCAACCCCCAAAGAGCTTCGCCCTCCACCTGCCCCTATTCAACCTCTCCCGCTATTTGTCTTGGCTCCCCAGCACCTACCCAACATCCCCTTTTCTTCAAGCCGAGAGACGATGAAAGGCTGAAGCCTGAATTCCGAAACAACCCACCACTGTCTCCGGAATTAACCCTTTAGGGTTTCAAGGAAGCAGACTGCCAAAAACAATGAAAGGTTGAAGCCTGAATTCCGGAGCAGCCCGCCACGGTCTCCGGAATTAACCCTTTAGGGTTTCAAGGAAGCTGCCACCGAAAACCAATGAAAGGCTAAAGCCTGAATTCCGGAGCAGCCCGCCACGATCTCCGGAATTAACCCTTTAGGGTTTCAAAGAGGCTGCCTCCCAAAAAACAGTGAAAGGCTGAAGCCTGAATTCCTCACGGCCTTGGGCGGACGCCCGAATTTACCCGCCAGGGCCTCAACGGCTATTACCCGCTTTTGGAATTAGCCTTTGGAGTTTCATCGTCTTGCTCCAAGCTGAAATCAACGATTGGAAAAGCCTCTAAGCAGCCGCGTACCCATTCCTCGCTTCTCTTGTCACACCAATACTTGTAGCTGGAAAAGGCGTATTCATCCATTCGGGTGACATACCCGTGTTTCACCGGGTTGTGGTGGACATAGTTGAGATGAACGTAGAAATCACGTTGATCCCGAATACACCGATCCCAGAAGTTTTGGAAAATCTTTCGTCCCCGGCAATCGTCCAGCTTATTCACTTCGTAGGAACATCTCCCGTGGATGACTTGGAACGCCCTGGGAAAATCACGTCCCCGTGATGTTTTGAACGCAAGATGATAGTGGTTGTTCAGGATCACCCATGCATAGAGTGCGAAACCGACATCCGAGAATACCTTTTTGATCCATGATAGCAGCATGCCTTTCTTCTCATCGCTATTGAAAACCGGGAAACCACTATGTACACGCGCGGTCAGGAAATAGACCGTATCATCGAGATAAAGGTGAAAGGGATGATGCCGTGTAGTCATCGCTTTGTCCCTATGGAATTCACCAATGTCCTTGGCGGGGTAAGCGAAAAAAAACAATGAAAGGCTGAAGCCTTAATTCCGGAACAACCCGCCTTGGTCTCCGGAATTTACCCTTTAGGGTTTCAAGGAAGCTGCCACCCAAAAACAATGAAAGGCTAAAGCCTGAATTCCGAAGCCGCTCGCCTTGGTCTCCGGAATTAACCCTTTAGGGTTTCACAAGGAAGCTGCCACCCAAGAACAATGAAAGGCTGAAGCCTGAATTCCGAGACAGCCCACCACGGTCTCCGGAATTCACCCTTTAGGGTTTCAAGGAAGCAGCCGCCCAAGAACAATGAAAGGCTGAAGCCTGAATTCCGGAGCCACCCGCCACGGTCTCCGGAATTAACCCTTTAGGGTTTCAAGGAATCTGCCGCCCAAGAACAGTGAAAGGCTAAAGCCCGAATTCCGAAGCCACCCGCCACGGTTTCCGGAATTCACCCTTTAGGGTTTCAGGGAAGCAGCCTGCCAAAGACAATGAAAGGCTAAAGCCTGAATTCCGAAGCAACTCGCCTTGGTCTCCGGAATTAACCCTTTAGGGTTTCAATGATGCCGCCTCCCAGGAACAATGAAAGGCTGAAACCTGAGTTCCGGACCGCCCAGAACACGCACACACAACCGATCGCCACCCATGACAAAAGGCTCCACGGTTCGTGGAGCCTTTCTTGGGCCTACGTATAGGGAATCTTTGACGTTCAGAAGCAATCCGAGCTTGGCGAAGGTGAGAGGAAAGCGAAAATCCAGCATAGGAATCTCCTACACGGAAAACTCGTTGGGTGTTCCTCAGACGATCAGGTTACATTCGCTGCTCCAGAACAAACCATCCTCCAAACTGCGTCAAGCCCCAGTCAGCACAAACCAATCCGAAAGCTGAAAACTGGGATAGGTATAAGACTCTCCGCTTGTGATCTCCTCCACCAGGGTTCCGTTTCGCATAACTTGCACCGGAAATTTCAATCCGGCCAGCGGAACCGTGAGCTCCCCTCGAACAGATGCATCCGAAGAACGCAGACGAAAGGTGAATTTGTGTTCCCTTTCCGAGCGCAGATACCAGCATTCGGCCACCGCATTCTGACCGTCCCCGAGCCAGATGGTGAAACGTTCGGTCTTCAGATACCCGAGCACCATAAACTTTTGCTTCTCACGAAGAGTAGGCTTCGGATAGGCTCTAGCAAGCATCCCCGGAACAAAAAAATCTTCGGCCTGAATCAAATCCGATCCTTTTTTCGGATACCCATGGATCCATCTGAGGCCATCTCCCACCAGGCTTTCGTGCAGGGCCACGTTGTCATACCCCAGCGTTTTGGCTATCCGCTTATACTCCTGATTGAAATAGGGCGGGCAGGATTGTTCCTCTTCGTCGTGGAAAAGCTGGATCGCGGTAAATGGATTGTTGCCCACACCAAGCAAGCTGTTTCGCGCAGCATAGCAGTCCGGCACCTCGGAAGGTGCCCCGCCAACATCCTCGGCAATCTGAGGCGCATATTGGGGCACGTGCTCATGCCAGTAAGCATAGTCGCTGATGCCGAAAAATGCGTTGGCGCTTCGAAAGAGGTCCGGGAACTTCGTCACGCACGAAAACACATTGCCGCCCCCCCCGCTGTATCCCACAATATTGACGTTCCCCGGATCGATCCGGTTTCCAAAACTCTCCCGCAGGCACACGATGGCATCGTAGATATCCATCAGCTCCACGCCGCCGCTGTCTCTTTTCCCTGCAGAGTCGCCGTGTCCCCGCATATCCGGAGCCACAGCAAACAACCCCTTCTGAGCCAGTCGTTCCAGCGTGTCGGAGACAGCGAACCGGTCTCCCCGGTACCCGTGCATCACCACCACAATCGGAAGCCCCGAAAGGGCATCGTTGTACACCGCGTCGACATAGAGCGGCGAAGTGCCATCCACGCTGCTGCTGTATAAGATCTTCTGTTTTCTCATAGTACCCTCTTTTCCTGACTTCAGGGATCAGCTGCCGGCCCCGCCTCTTTCCTCCCAAATCCTACGTTTCCGTGCCCCCCAGATAAAAGAACCCACCCATGCCTGTACCAGGAAAAAAACGCGCTGCATCTTACCTGTCGCACATGGTGCCACGGGTCCCGTACTGGGTGATCTCCCGAGAACCCCCTGGGCCTAGTCCGCTTTCAGCGCCATCTTGTTGGCGCCATCCCGGGCCACCAGGTTGTTGACCCTAAGAAGATAATCTATGCTCTCGCCCGCGTCCCCCCACCATCCTTTGAGAACCTCGAACGTCATTTCTTCGGACTCGATATACGCGTTGTTTACATCGGTGATCTCCAGTTCCCCCCGCGCAGAGGGCACCAGGTTTCTCACAATATCAAACACCCGCCTGTCATACAAATAGATGCCGATGACCGCATGGTTGCTCTTGGGATGCTCGGGTTTCTCCTCGATTCCCACAATCCTGCCGTCCCGGATTTGGGCAATGCCATAGGCCTTGGGATTCTGCACCTCAGAAAGAAGGATTTTCGCGCCTACTCTCTGTTTCTCGAACTCGGCCACAGCATCCTTGATATTCCCCTCGATCACGTTATCCCCAAGCATCAAGACGATCTTCTGCTGATCCGCAAAATCCTCCGCCAAAGAGAGCGCCTCGGCAATACCGCCCGCATGCTCCTGGTAGGTATAATCCAGATGAGATAATCCGAACGCTCTGCCGTTTCCCAGAAGGCGCAGAAAATCCCCGGCGCCGTTCCCTCCGGTCACGATCATGATCTCCCGGATCCCCGCATTCACCAGGGTCTGAATGGGATAATAGATCATCGGCTTATCATACACCGGAAGGAGATGCTTGTTGGTCACTTTGGTCAGCGGGTGCAAGCGCGATCCGCTTCCTCCGGCCAGGATAATTCCTTTCATGGGGACGAACTCCTTTCTGACTCCGGTGACGGGTCCTTTTTGACGGATGGGAGAAAAGTTACTAAAAAAACCGCCGCCTGTCAATATAAATTAAAGGGAAATGGGAAATCGGGATGGCTCCCATCACAGGCATTCCGCCTGCGTCCTGCGCCCACAAATCCCTTGCCATCCCATCCGGAGTTGTGTATCTTTGTTCTCTGCCCCGAGAGATGCTTTTCTCCCAGAGAGCTGATGGAAAGATCCATCCTGTTCGGGGCGCGGCATCCGAGGTCGTGGAAATCCGAGCGTCCTGGATTGGGAGGGGATGACGCACCCATCCACCCATTCTGAGTCTTTTGCCCCTTCGAAAATCTCACATGCTCCCAGATGAATGTGGCGCGCCCCAACTCACCCGGCGAGGTCCCCGATGAAAAAGACAGCTACCCTCCCCGAGCTTCCGTTTGAGGCATTCTTCACCTACGAACAGGTTACCCAGTTCGTTCAGGCCCTGACGGATGCTCGCGGAGATCTTTGCACGCTGGATTCCCTGGGACGGTCCCGGGAAGGTCGGGAACTGCACCTTTTGACCCTCACCGACTTGACCACAGGTGCCCCGCAGGACAAACCGGGCTATCTGATCCACGGAAATATCCACGCCGCCGAACTCTCCGGCACGCATGCGGCCCTTTATACAGCGCGCCAACTCCTGGACGATCACGGACACTCCGACCTGCTCCGGAAGGTGACGTTCTATGTGGCTCCCCGTCTCAATCCCGACGGCGCTCAGTTTGTGGCCACCACATCGGGAAGGATACGCAGCCGCACGGATCGCACGCTTTCCGAGCCTAATACCCTCTATCAGAAGGACATGGACGGAGACGGGCTCATCCTCTCCATGCGGCAGCAGCACCCAGACGGACCCTTTGTGGTGGATCCCGGGGACGAACGTCTACTCATCCGCAGAAAACGGGATGCCCGGGGACCTTTCTGTCGCCTGCTCCCGGAGGGCGAAATCCACGATTGGGACGGAACGGATCATCTTTTGATCGAGGGCCGAAGCTTGGACTGGAACTGGAACTGGTCCTACGACTGGCGCCCCGAACCGGAACAGCCCGGCGCAGGAGATTTTCCGTTCAGCGAGCCGGAGATGCACCTTTTCGCTCAGTTTATCCACGCACACCCCAATCTCTTTGCTGTGCTGGGCTACCACACTGGCCCGAGCGCAGTGCTCCGCCCTCCCTCCACGGGATCGGATGACGATCTGGATGAAGAGGATATTCGGATCATGGAGGATCTGGCCCGAATCGGAGCCGGACACACCGGATTTCCCGTGATCCCGGTGGTGAAATACCACCCCGATCGTTCGCGGGACATCAACCTGCGAGGGCATTTCCACAACTTCGGCTATCACCACCTGGGTCTTTTTGCGTTCGAGTTTGAGCTGGGGGTCATGGAGAACAGCGCGGGCATCTCCACTCAGGAACAGTTTTCCGCAGAAACCGAAGAGGCGCGTGAAGAGATCAGGCGCAAACTGATGACCTGGTGGGATACCCAGGCAACGCGCGATCCGATATACCGGCCGTGGACGCCGTTTTCTCATCCCCAGTTGGGCCCGGTGGAAATTGGAGGATTTCTGCTCCGCCACATGGCCGGTCCCACGCTGCCCGATCTTGCCAGAATCAGTAAAGGCACCTATCAGTTCACCCTGGAGCACGCCCGCAGGCACCCGAAGGTGGACATCGAAGAGGTCGAGGCACAGGCCGTAGGGGGATCGGTGTTTCGCGTTCGCTGCCGGATCGCCAATCGGGGCGCGTTCCCGACCCACATCTCCAAAAAGGGGGCAACCCTTCGAAGCCTCGCTCCGGTACGCGTGGAATTTCACCCTTCCCCGGGGGCAGCTCTGCTATCGGAGAAGGGGCATCAGAATCTCGGCCACCTCGGCAAACTCACCGACAGCCGCATCTTGGAGTGGTTCGTGCGCGCGGAGGGGAAGGCGGAGACGTTATGCACCATCCGCGTGCTGGGAGGAACGGGCGGGAATACCGTCCATCGTGTTAAAGTTCCCTCGGACGATCTGGGCTAGTCCGCAGTTGCCCCCGAAGAGCACCGTGCAGATTCGGCCTATCGCGCGCACATTCTCCCGGAGGCCTGTAATCCTCCCCTCTCTCCTTTTTGATGCTAACTCTCCGGCTGAAAAAAGACTTGCTTTAAGTAGGCGATTTGGCTATCTTTCCCTCGCGCAATGTTCAAGGGCCTTGTTGCCCCTTGATCCCTTCCACCGCAGAGACACAGAGAAGAACAGCGATCAGACCCGCTGAAGAACGGGACTTCCCTGTCAGGGGTTTTGGGTGGATCACGAGGGAGAAATGCGGGTGCCTCCTTCACGATCCGTGTTGCATGGCTACTGGAAAGGCTGTCTCCGATGGTTCCCGTCAAACTGCGCCTCAAAAATTTTATGAGCTATGGCGAGAACGTGCCCCCCTTGGATTTCTCGCGCTTCCACATGGCATGCCTTTCGGGGAACAACGGACATGGGAAATCCGCGCTGCTGGATGCGATCACCTGGGCACTCTGGGGAGAGGGGCGAAAAGCGTCCGGAGACCGAAAGCCGGACGAGGGATTGCTTCGCATCGGAACCACCGAGATGCAGGTCGAATTCGAGTTCGATCTGGAGGGCGACCACTATCGCGTTCTGAGAGGCTACCGGAAAGCCGCGCGCGCTGGGATGTCCAGCCTGGAGCTCCAGATATTGGATGAGACGACCGGAGGGTACCTCCCGCTCTCCGAATCCTCCTCAGTGACCAAGACGCAGCATCAGATCAACCGGCTGCTTCGGATGGATTATGATACATTCATCAATTCTGCGTTTATCCTCCAGGGACGTGCTGATGAGTTCACCAGACGAAGCGCCCGCGATCGCAAGGTGATTCTGGCGGATATCCTGGGCCTTTCCCGGTATGACGAGCTGATGAAGCTGGCTCGATCCCACACACAGGAGAGCGATCGGGCATGTACACGCCTCGCCGCCAGACTGGAGGAGATCGATGCGGAGCTTGCGCATAAGGAAACATACGAGCAGGAAATGGCCCGCATTTCCGGGGAGCTGGCCCTCCGCTCCGATGCGCTCCGAAGCGATGAGTCTGCGTTGGCCAAACTGACCGAGGCCCGAAACGATCTCCAGAATAAATCCCGCCGGATGGACGACCTGAAGCGGGAGATGGTGCAATCCGAAACCGCCATTTCGGAACTCCGAAATCAGCTGGAGGAAGCCCGCAAAGAGATGGCGGAGTATCAGGGCATCCTCGAACGAAAAGAGCAGATCGTAGCGGATTTCCGGCAATATGAAACACTTTTGGGCGCTGAACGAAAATATACGGATAAACTCAGGGTATTAAAAGATAAAGGCGAGGAACGGCGTCCCCTCGAGCAGGCCATCGCTCAGGAGCGAAGCGACGTGGAACGCCGCAAGGAGATCTGGGAATCCAGACGCGCAGATGTCGAGAAAATGCTCCAGGAGGCCAAACCGGTCCTCGGACGCCAACAGAAGATCGAGGAGGGATTTGTCACCCTCCGGAAGGCGCAGGAAGCCGACGGACGCTGGGAGGAGAAATGGGAGCAGATCCAGCAGTTGGAGCAAGCCCGCAAGGAACTCCGGAAACGCATTGACGCAGCCAGAGAGGAGATTCAGGTTCAGCTCCGCACCGTAGAAGGGCAGCTCCGGGAGGCGCAGGCCAAGGCCAAAGCAGAGCTGGCATACAAAAAGGAGTCCGAGGACTTCAGAGCGGAGATTCGAGAACTGGAGGAATTGGACAGGGCGCGACAGGACATCCGGGAGGAGGGAACCGCGCTCCGGATGAAAATGGACACGACCCAAGGCCAGATCCCCCTGCTGGAGGCGGAGATCTCCGACACGGAGGGAAAACTGTCCATGCTGCGGGCCAACCCCGAAGCGCACTGTCCCCTGTGCCAGTCGGATCTGGATGAGGGCAAACGGGTACACATTGAGGACGAATACAGCGCCCGGATAGCCGAAAGACGCGGGCAGATCGATCGGCTTCAGGCCGCACTTGAGCAGGACGATCGCGCCCGCATCGAACTCCGCGCACGATATAAGGACGCTGAGGAGCGCATCCAGGCGCTGCCCGAAAAGCGCCAGACACTGGCCCGCGCCGAAGAAGCGTATCGGGAAGCGATCCTGGCGCTGGGAGAAATCCAAAAGCGAAAGAAGGAGATCGAGGCCCTTCAGAGAAAACTGGCCGAAAAAGCCTTTTTGGAAGGGGACCAACGCAGGTGGGCGGAGATGGAACTTGAACTCCAGAGGATCGGATACGACCCCGAGCGTCATCAGGCGGCCCGGAAGGCCATACGGGAATTCCAGCATTTTGCTGCGGAACACGCCGAATTGGAGTCGGTGCGCGCCCAGCATACCAAGGCGCAGGAACGCCTCCCGGAGATCGACGAAAAGATCTCCACAGCCACCGAGTTTCTCCGGGACAAACGGTATGCTCAGAAGGAGCAGGAACGGTTGACCCAGCTCCTGCTGGAAATTGAAGGAATCGGATACCTGGAGGCGGACCATCGTCAGATTCACGATAGATTGGAACAACTCAGCGAATCCCGCGTACAGCGGGATCGTCTGACTCAGGCAGAAGAGCGTATAGCGGGCGCGCGGCGGGTCGTTGAGGCCCTTGAACATGCCATCGAAGATCGGCTTCGGAGTCGGCAGAATTCTGTGGCCGAGCAGGAGCGCTTGGTCGAAGAGGTCGGGAAACTTGGGGAGGTCATTGGGCAGATCACGCGCCTGGAGGAAGAGGTCAGCACAGCCCGGAAAAATCGGGAGGAGCTGTTAAGCCGGAGAGGCGGTGTCCAGAACCAGTATGATCGCTGCGTTCAGGTGGAGAGGGATCGAATCGGCGTGAAGATGGAACTGGGCAACGCGCTCAACGATCGGGGGATTTACGAGAAACTGACCGTCGCCTTCGGAAAGGACGGCATTCAGGCGCTGATTATAGAGGGGGCCATCCCGGAGATCGAGGAGGAGGCCAATGACATTCTGGGCAAGCTCACCGAGAACCGCACGCAGATCTCCATCGAGCCACTCCGGGACCTCAAGAGCGGTGGCACGAAGGAAACGCTGGATATCAAGATCAGCGATGAGATGGGCACGCGGAGCTATGAGCTGTATTCGGGCGGTGAGGCTTTTCGCACCGACTTCGCCCTGCGCATCGCACTCTCCAAACTCCTGGCCCGGCGGGCCGGCACCAGGCTCAGGACCCTCGTCATAGACGAGGGATTCGGCACGCAAGACAACCAGGGCCTCGAACATCTCATCCAGGCCATTCAGTCCATCAGCGAGGACTTCGACAAGATCATCGTGGTGACCCATCTCGAAATCCTGAAAAACGCTTTCCCCGTGCGCATCGAAGTGGTCAAGGAATCGAACGTGGGTTCCACCTATGAGCTGATCGGATAGCTGAGAGGGGAGCAGCCTCAAGAAGGAAGCAAAGACCCGGAGCGAAATGAGGAAAGGGGAGGGGCTCCTGCAAGGGTCCGAAAAACGACCGGGCGCCGCCTGGTTCGCCCGGGCAAAATGATTGTGTTGTTGCAGGGAAAAGGGCGAGCTTTCCCCCACCTATGCCCAAGCGATCTTGGCAGATCACTCTTTTCTGCGCACTTGGTGGAACAGGCATTCCTGTCTGTTCGGCTCTCTTGGTGTCCAGGTCCGACAAGAATGCCTGACCCGCCAATCCCTGAGAAATAACTGCAGATAAATGACTTTTGCAGCAAACTCGAAATACGGTCCCTTTCCCTTTACAATAAGCCTTCTAACAGAAAGCGCACTCATGGACGAACAGGTGATTGTCACGGTAGTTGGAAAAAACCGGGTCGGCGTCTTGGGAGAGGTTACGGCCGCCATAGCGGATCTCAATGGCAACATCATGGACATCAGCCAGAAAATGATGGGCGACTATTTCAACCTGCTGATGATCGTGAGCATCGCCCACATCAAGGGAGACTTCTCCACCTTCAAGGAAACGCTGGAAGAGATGGGGAATAAGAGAGGGTATCGCCTGAGCGTCCAGCACGAACGCGCCTTCCAATACATGCATCGGATCTGAGAAAAAACGCACCGCTCCCATTCGCACGCAAGAAACACCCCTAATCGGCAATCCCCCCAAAGGAATCTCCATGCCAGCAGGCCCCATCAGTTACGAAGAAATCCTGGAAACCATCCGCATGGTGGAGATGGAAGCGTTGGACATCCGCACGGTCACCCTAGGGATCAACCTGTCGGACTGCGCCCATCCCGACATGGACGCCCTGGTGGAAAATATCGTCCGCAAGATCGTCCGGGTGGGCAAGAACCTGATCCGTGTGGTGGACGAAGTCGAGTCCCGGTATGGCATCCCCATCGTGAACAAACGAATCGCTGTCACGCCCATCTCCAGCATCACCGCAAGCACAAGAGCAGAAGACATCCTCCCCGTCGCCCACGCCTTGGACCAGGTGGCCCAGGCCATTGGGATCGATTTTATCGGGGGGTTTAGCGCTTTGGTGCATAAGGGATTCACCGAAAGCGACCGGCGTCTCTTGCGATCCCTTCCCGAGGCGCTCTCCCAGACGAAGTGTGTTTGCTCCTCCATCAACGTCGCTTCCACCAAAAGCGGCATCAACATGGACGCGGTCACCCAGATGGGACAGATCATCAAGGAGTGCGCGGCCCGCACGAAAGATCAGGGCGGAATCGGGTGCGCAAGACTGACGGTGTTCGCCAACATCCCCGAGGACAATCCCTTT
>JAZDJA010000079.1:0-17912 GCA_043804415.1 Candidatus Latescibacterota bacterium
ATGGTGATGCCGGGTGACAACGTGCAGATGGAAGTGGAGTTGATTATGCCGATAGCAATGGAGCGTGAGTTGCGGTTTGCGATCAGGGAAGGCGGACGGACGGTGGGCGCAGGCGTGATCAGCAAAATCATCGAATAAACCCGGGGGGAATCTCAGGTAGGCGGCAACATGGCTTCCTTCTCAGAGAGGTTCCATTTCTCGAGACTTTGCGGCGAAAAGACAGAAAACGAGGTGAGAATGGCCGACCAGAAAATTCGCATTACTTTGAAGGCTTACGATTATGCCACACTGGATCGCTCCACCGATGAGATTGTGAAGACGGCCAAGCGCAGCGGCGCGGTGGTTTCCGGGCCGGTGCCGCTCCCAACGAGGCGGACGGTCTATACGGTGCTTCGGTCGCCCTTCATTGACAAGAAATCGCGGGAGCAGTTTGAGACCCGAATCCACAAACGGCTGGTGGACATCTACGATTCCACGCCTCAGACCATTGATGCGCTGACCAAGTTGGATTTGCCGGCTGGCGTGGATCTGGAAATTAAGGTGTGACCGATACCGGTTGCCCACTAAGGCACCAAGGACCCGATGCCACTTGTCCCCGCGCTTTTCCTGAAAACGGGAAAACGCGATGAAAAGGAATTGGCGGGGTTTTGAGGGATAATTCACCTTTGAGTAGGGTCCATCGCACATCTTTTGTTGAGCTGGAGAGAAGCATGAGTGGAATACTTGGAAAGAAACTTGGGATGACCCAGTTGTTCAGCAAGGAAGGGGCGCAGATTCCCGTTACGGTCGTGCAGGCCGGGCCGTGCCCTGTGATTCAGATCAAGAATAAACAGACCGATGGGTACAATGCCGTTCAGTTGGGCTATGCGACGACCCGTGAAAAGCTGGTAAATAAGGCGCAACTGGAGGTCTTTCGGCGCGCGGAAGTGAAGCCTCAAAGGATCCTGAAGGAATTTCGGGTGGACGATCTCGACACCTACGAGGTGGGCAAGACCGTGGAAGTGGGGATTTTCAAAGAGGGGGATTTCGTTAAGGTGACCGGCAGAAGCAAGGGCAAAGGGTTTGCCGGAGTGATAAAGCGACATGGTTTTCGGGACGGGCCTAAAACCCACGGTCAATCCAATCGGCTGCGCTCGCCGGGCTCAATTGGAGCCAGCTCCTCGCCGTCTCGTGTATGGAAAGGTCAGCGCATGGCGGGACGGATGGGAAACGAACAGAAGACGGTGAAGAATTTGCAGGTTTATCAGGTGGATGCTGAGCGCAACTTGCTCCTGATAAAGGGAGCGGTGCCGGGACCGACGAATGGGATTGTCTGGGTTACAAAATAAGGGTAGGCGAACGATTCTGGATTTCGGTCTGTGGTCCAAGGTTTCCGCAGGCTCTAATCTGCAATCTGAAGGTCAGGGGAGATGAATTCGATGCCAACAGCGGAACTTTTTTCGGTCGCAGGGGAAGAACGGACTCCGGTGGGACTTATGCCCTCCATCTTCGATATTGAGCCGTCGGAACATGCGATCTATCAGGTCGTGAAAGCCTATTTGACCAATCAGAGGCAGGGCAATGCTTCAACAAAAACCCGGGGCCAGGTGAACGGAGGAGGAGTCAAGCCGTGGCGCCAGAAGGGCACTGGACGGGCTCGGGCAGGCACGTTGAGTTCTCCGATCTTTACAGGAGGAGGCATCGTTTTTGGCCCTATTCCGCACGCCTTCCGGGAACGGACCCAAAAGAAGGTGCGACGATTGGCCCTCAAATCGACCCTCTCGATCAAGGCGCGCGAGGAGGGGCTCAAGGTGGTGGAGGATTTTGTTTTAGAGGAACCCAAAACCCGGCGAATCGTCGAAATGCTTCAGGCGTGTGGCCTGGAGGGAAAGAAGGTTCTCCTCCTGGTGTCAGAGAGTTCAGATGCGATCCGCAAGTCATGTCGAAATATCCCCAACCTGTCGCTTCGGCACATAGATAGCCTCTGCGTGTACGATGTGATGGCTGTGGATTTGGTCCTGTTCACCCGAAGTGGATTGGCTAAGACGGAGGATAAGTTAAGCTTATGATGGACAAACGCCGTATCATACGCCGACCGCTGATTACGGAGAAAACGAATGCGCTGAGGGAAGCGCACAATCAGTTTTGCTTCGAGGTGGATCGGCACGCAAACAAGATTGAGATCAAGGGTGCTGTGGAGGAGCTGTTCAAGGTTCATGTCAGGGATGTGCGAACCGCGATGATCCACGGCAAGGTGAAACGCATGGGGCGGTTTCAGGGGAAACGGCCCGATTGGAAGAAGGCTCTGGTGACGCTCAGAGCGGGAGATTCCATCGAGTTATACGAAGGAGTTTGAGTAGATGCCTGTTAAGAAACTAAAACCAGTTACGCCCGGGCAGCGCTTTCGCATTGTGGCGTCGTTCGATGAGCTGACCACGGAGACCCCGCATAAGGGACTTCTGGAGAAGAAGAAGCGCATCTCGGGTCGGAACAGTCATGGGCGGATTACGATGAGGCGGCGTGGCGGCGGACACAAACGTCGCTATCGTACGATCGATTTCCTGCGTGATAAGATTGGGATTCCGGGCACGGTAGCGACGATTGAGTATGATCCCAATCGGTCGGCTCGTATCGCATTGGTGAATTACGTGGATGGAGAAAAGAGATACATTCACGCTCCGCTGGGTGTGGTGGTGGGAAGCAGTATTCTTTCCGGACCAGACGCGGAGATCAAGGCGGGACATGCCTTGCCTTTGGATCGTATCCCGGTGGGCACCCAGATTCATAATATCGAACTGAGACCGGGGAAGGGGGCGGAACTGGTTCGAAGTGCCGGAGCATCCGCACAGTTGATGGCCAAGGATGGGGCGCATGCGCAGGTTCGGCTGCCCTCGGGAGAGATGCGTTTGGTGCGTCAGGATTGCTACGCCTCGGTGGGCCAGGTCGGGAATCTGGATCACGAGAACGTCCGTTCAGGGAAAGCAGGCCGCTCCCGATGGCTGGGGAGACGTCCAAAGGTCCGCGGCGTGGCCATGAATCCGGTGGATCACCCTCTGGGTGGTGGAGAGGGAAAATCTTCCGGAGGTCGTCATCCGGTTACCCCATGGGGCGTTCCGACGAAGGGCTACAAGACGAGAAAGAAGGGAAAATCGTCGGATGGGCTGATTGTACGGCGCCGGAACAAGTGACTGGGGGTTCCAACCGGACCGGCAAGACCGACGCGAAGCATTCCAGCATCCTATACATAGATTTCCAGGAGCGTTAAGGCGAATAGGGTCGGAGTTACCTTGTGAATGCAAGGTGAAAATAGTTCCCTGTCTCTCGTAATCTGTCATGGAAGGTAGGTAAAGTATGGCTCGATCTATCAAGAAGGGGCCAATGGTGGACGGGCATCTCCAGAAGAAGGTAGATGCTATGAACCTTGGCGGAGAGCGGCGTGTGATCCGAACATGGTCCAGACGATCCACCATTCTGCCCGAGTTTGTAGGGCATACGATGGCAGTACACAACGGGAACAAATTTATCCCGGTATATGTTACCGAGAATATGGTGGGACATAAGCTGGGAGAATTTTCCCCAACACGTACGTTTCGAGGACACAGCGGTCGAGGGGTAGAACGAGGCACAAAGCCCAAATGACATTGGTCGTTGCGATGAGTGGGTAATGGCTTTGAGGTCATCAATCATCGAGTATCAAAAGAAGGTGGGATATGCAGGGAAAAGCAATCGCAAAGTACGTGTCCGTTTCCCCTCGCAAGGCACGCCAGGTGGCCCTGTTACTGAAGGGCAAGAGAGTGGAAGACGCTCTGAATATCTTGCATTTTTCAGTGAAGACCGGATCACGTGTTTTGGAGAAGACGCTTCGTTCTGCGGTGGCGAACGCGATGTACGGGGAAGAAACGGACCGCACCGGACGGGGCGTGGAGAAGTTGGCGGTGAAAGAAATTCGAGTGGATGAAGGTCCCATGCGAAAAGGGATCAGACCACGAGCGATGGGACGGGCCACGAAAATTCGGCATCGGTCGAGCCATATCAAGGTGGTTGTGACCGACTGAACCGGAAAACGCGCCAGGGCCTTGCGGCCTGGAAGGAAGTGCACCAGGGATTTTGTGAGGATAGGTCTCGTCTGCCTTGTTAGAAGTGCACCCCCCCCCTTTGTCTTGGGGACCAAAAAGGGGAATGATTCCCGATCATAAAAAAAGGAGGACCTTTGGGACAGAAAACCAATCCGATCGGGTTGCGATTGGGGATCGTCAAGAGTTGGAACTCCCGATGGTTTGCAGGCCATGATTTCCCGGAGTTGTTGAAGGAAGATTTGATGCTTCGGCGTTATGTCCGAAGCCGGTTGCAGCGAGCCAGCGTTTCCGATATCCTTATCCAGCGCACAGCCAATCGGGTGACGATAGACATTTCAACCGCACGTCCGGGGATCATCATTGGACGCAGAGGGGCAGAGGTGGATAAGCTCCGGGATGAGCTTCATCATTTGACGAAGAGGGATATATTTATCAATATCAAAGAGATCCGGCGTCCGGAACTGGATGCGTATCTCGTGGCCGAAAACATCGCCCGGCAGATGGTGCAACGCGTTTCCTTTCGGAGAGCGATGAAGAAAGCGGTCACTTCCACGATGCGCATGGGAGCCGTCGGAATCAAAGTGATCTGTTCGGGCCGACTTGGTGGCGCGGAAATGGCCAGGTCGCATAAGGAACGGGACGGACGTATGCCGCTTCATACTCTGAGAGCGGATATCGGGTACGCGCAGGTGACTGCGGCTACGATGTCTGGCGCGATCGGGGTAAAGGTGTGGATCTGTCACGGAGAGATCATCGACAGTAAGGATGTGAGTAAATGAGAAGATGAGTAATGGATAGAGAAAGACGGAGGGCAGGCTGAGCCCTTTGCCTCTCAGTCCGTATTCATTTTTCAGAAGGGTGGGAGATCGGGATGTTAATGCCGAAACGGGTGAAACATAGAAAACAGCAGCGTGGCAGGAGATGTGGGGTTGCCAGTCGGGGGTGCGATGTCTCGTTCGGAGAATTTGGGCTGAAGGCGATGGAACAGGGATGGATCACCAATCGGCAGATCGAAGCCGCTCGCATCGCAATCACCCGGCATATCCGACGAGGTGGGAAGGTGTGGATTCGTATTTTTCCGGACAAGCCCGTTACCGTCAAGCCCGCTGAGACGCGGATGGGAAAAGGAAAAGGATCACCGGAATTTTGGGTAGCGGTGGTCAAGCCCGGACGCATGATGTTCGAGATAGAGGGAGTTCCTGAGGGGGACGCACGGGAGGCGATGCGGCTTGCTGAGCATAAACTTCCAATCAAGACGAAGTTTGTGGAGCGTCGTCATATCGGAGAGTAGAAATGAAGCCATACGAGATTCGAGCGATGAGTGTAGAGGAAGTGCGGAGGCAATTGAGCGATTCGGTGGAGGGGTTGTCGAACTTGAGATTCCAGCAGGCCACCAATCAGTTAAGTGATGCGCTACGAGTAAGGTATGCCAGAAGAAATGTGGCTCGATTGAAAGCCATTTTGCACGAGCATGATTCCGGCATTCGAAAACTGACAGCAGATGGCGTGAAAAAGCAAGAGGACCCGACCGACGAGAACGGATAACCATGGCTGACGAGTGCTCCTCGTAGGTCATCGGCGTGCTCCATGAGGTGCATCCGTGAAAGAGTGGTATCCTCAGTGGCTAAGTGCACGAAATCACAAATACGATGACGTATTTTGCGACTTGGCGTGGAGACTCTCCACTGCGTTCAGAGGGACAAGCGCTGCCATACTGGTGTAGTTGGAAATCTCCCATAATCAGGGTACGCCATAATATCTATGATTTCGTACACTAAGGAGGAAGGCGTATGAGTGAAGCCCGGGGCAAGCGAAAGCTTCGAACAGGCACGGTGGTGAGCGATAAGGCACAGAAGACGGTTGTGGTATCTGTGCAGCGGTCGTTGCGTCATCCATTATATGGGCGCGTGGTGCGAAAACGCAAGAATTTCATGGCGCACGATGAAGAAGGACGGGCAAAAATGGGCGACATCGTTGAAATTGCCGAGACGCGACCTATGAGTAAGTGCAAACGATGGCGGGTGGTAAGAGTGGTCACCGAGGCCGAATAGTGGGCAAATACAAAGCGAACTGGTTGATTTGGGTTGTGTTCTGTTAGAGAGGGATGGGAGTTAAGCGCATGATTCAGACAAATACAAGGTTGAAGGTGGCGGACAATACGGGAGCGAAACGGGTCATGTGTATCCGGGTACTGGGCGGATCGAAAGTGCGCTATGCTCGGATCGGCGATCTGATCATCGTCTCGGTGAAAGACTCGATGCCCGGAGGAACGGTAAAAAAGGGCGAAGTGGCTCGGGCCGTAGTCGTTCGCACTAAAGAGGGAGTGAATCGCTGCGACGGTTCCTCCATACGATTCGATGAGAACGCGGCCGTGTTGATTGATGAGCAGGGAGAGCCGAGGGGAACGAGAATATTCGGTCCGGTGACCCGGGAATTGCGCGATAATCGGTTTATGCGCATTGTCTCACTGGCTCCTGAGGTGATTTGAACAGGCAGGGCACAGATGAACGCTTCGGAAGGGGAACGCATGGGTCTCTTATCCATCCAGGGTATTGGTCTGAAATGCCTAATTCAAAGTCCCCTATTTACTTGAGGATATTATGAAAGTTTCAAAGGGAGATATGGTGTTGGTGATCGCCGGTGCGGACATCGGGCACCGAGGGCATGTGCTACGGGTATTTCCCAAGCGGGGGCGCGCCATCGTCGAAGGGGCGAATTTCATTAAGCGGCACACAAAGGCCCGGCGAACGGGAGAGCAGTCCGGGATTGTGGAAAAGGAAGCGCCGGTTAATCTGTCCAATTTGATGGTGGTTTGTCCAAAATGCGATGCTTCGGCTAGGGTGAAAAGACGCACACTTGAGGATGGAAGTCGCGTTAGGGTTTGCGGCAAGTGCGGTGAAATGTTGAGCGTGGCGTAGTGTCTCAGCTTATTTGGCGTAGAGTCGATACCAAGTTCAGCGGGCACCCTCAGGACTATGTGGCAAGGGAGAAGGCGATGAAGCCGAGACTCAAAGAAATGTATGAGCAGGAAATTGTACCTCAGTTGCAGAAACGTTTTAACTACTCGAACAGGATGCAGGTGCCTCGGCTTGAAAAGGTCGTATTGAACATAGGGGTAGGTGAGGCGATCCAGAACATCAAATTGCTGGATGCGGCCATGGCCGATCTGACCGTGATCAGCGCTCAGAAGCCGAATATTCGGCGGGCCAAGAAGTCCATCTCGAATTTCAAGCTGAGAGAGGGCAACCCTATTGGATGTGCGGTGACGCTTCGGCGGAGTCGGATGTATGAATTTGTGGATCGCCTCCTGAATTTTGCGGTACCGCGGATTCGGGATTTCAGGGGACTTCCCAGCCGGTCCTTCGACGGGAGAGGGAACTACACGTTCGGGATTCGGGAGCAAATTGTCTTTCCTGCGATCAAACGAGATAGCATCGACCAGATTCGGGGGCTGAATGTGACCATCGTCACCACAGCGCACACGGATGAGGAGGCGTTTGAGCTGTTGAAGGGATTGGGCATGCCCTTTGTTCGAGACGGTGAGTAAGGGAAAGATCATATTCAAATGTCCAATAGGATTATGTCCTCCGTAACGCGTGAGTAGCCCATCACGTATCGCATCGCACAGTCTGGGGATGGGAAACGATTTGTCGAAACTTCCCTTCAGTGTGCATTTCCGAGGATAGGGTTCAGAAAGGGATGTGGTGTGGCAAAAAAATCATTGATCGTTAAGGCGGAAAGAGAGCCCAAGTTTAAGGTGCGGAAATACAGGCGGTGTCATCGCTGTGGTCGACCGAGAGCGTTTATGCGGGCGTTTGGTATTTGTCGCATCTGTTTCCGCGAGCTGGCGCTCAAAGGAGACATTCCCGGAGTGACCAAGGCCAGCTGGTGAGCAGGAACGGATTGCCTGACCAGCTATCGTCACTGGGCATACATCCTAATAATTTGGGGGAGAAGTGGTTATGAGTATGACAGATCCGGTTGCGGATATGTTGACGCGTATCCGAAACGCATGCAAGGCCAAGCATCGGAAAGTGGATGTGCCCGCTTCCAACCAGAAACGGGAAATTGCTCGCATTCTGAAAGACGAACACTTCATCAAGGCCTATGCGTTTGTGGAAGACGAGAGACAGGGAACTCTCCGGCTCTATCTAAAATACGACAACGACGGGGAGAGTGTCATTCGGCACATTGAGCGGATAAGCCGACCTGGCTTGAGGCATTACTCGAAGAGTAAGGAAGTTCCTAGGGTGCTCAATGGGTTGGGCATGGCGATTCTTTCCACGTCCCACGGAGTGATGACCGATCGGCAGTCGAGAAGAGCGGGAGTAGGCGGAGAAGTGATCTGTAACGTTTGGTAGTTGACAGGGAGAGGGCAATTTGCCTACCCGATCAACGATCAGCTATTCTGAGGAGAGGGAACGGTGTCCAGAATCGGAAAGAAACTTATCGTGGTGCCCGATGGCGTGGAGATTGAGATCAAAGAAGGATGGATTTCAGTCACGGGACCAAAGGGTAAGCAGAATATGGTTCTTCATCCTCAAGTGCGAGTGAAGAGAAATGAGGGAGCATTGGAGGTGATGCCCATTCGGGACGATCGAGTTGGGAAATCCTTGCAGGGAACGACGCGTTCGTTGGTTTCCAACCTCGTGGAAGGAGTTACTCGGGGTTTTGAGAAACGATTAGAGATCGCGGGCGTGGGCTATAGAGTGGACTTGGAGGGGACTGCGCTGAAATTGCAGGTTGGCTATTCCAACCCAAAGATGTTTCCAGCTCCTGAAGGTATTGAGTTTGTCGTTGAGAACCCAGTTTTTCAGCAGCAGGGAAGCCGACCGGCCCAGTTTCTGGTGAAGGGAATAGACAAACAGAAAGTGGGCGAGGTTGCTTCGAAGATTCGATCGGTGCGTCCTCCCGAGCCCTATAAGGGAAAAGGAATCCGGTACGAAGGAGAGTACATCAGGAGAAAGGCCGGGAAGACTGCGGGAGCATAGGCTGGCATGAATGATCGGACAAACACGGATTCGGAAAAGAGCTGTTTGGAAATTCGAACCATTCATCTCCTTTCTCGCTTACCAGAAATCAAGCCCGTCGAACAAGGAGTTGCCGGTTGGTAGTGCATCGAAAACAGATCGCGGACGGAAAACAGAGATCCTTGGACGAAGCATCCTTTTGGAGCGAGGCATCGATCCATGGAGCTTCGTTCATCTCCCTTGTCTCAATCGGAAGGAAAGATGAAAGATAAAGGCACTTCAAGGACAGCGGCCAGAGCGCGCCGGCGCAAGCATATCCGAAAGAAGATCGCAGGAAGCGCCGATCGACCCCGCCTGTGTGTGTACAGGGGATCGAAGAACATCTATGCCCAATTGGTGGATGATGTGTCGGGGACATGCCTTCTGGGGGTATCGAGTTTATCCAAGGAAATCAGGGAAGACGCGCATACGTCCAAAGGTAAGTGTGAACTCAGCAGAACGGTGGGCAAGCTTCTGGCAGCGTGTGCCAGAGAAAAGCAGATTGAGAAAGTAGTATTCGACCGAAGTGGGTATTTGTACCACGGGCGGGTGAAGGCATTGGCGGAAGGTGCTCGTGAAGGCGGACTGCAATTCTGAAGGATCGCTCGCGAAGGGCAATCGCAAAGGGTCAGAATGCAGTTATTCATCTTTTATGGGGAATGCTCACAAAACTGAGGAGGAGAATGCCCTTTGTCGAAACTACACGTAGATGAACTCGACTTGAAGGAGACGGTGATTCACATCCGTCCCGTATCCAAGGCCACGAAGGGGGGCCGCACCCGTGCGTTCAACGCCCTGGTTGTCGTGGGCGATGGCAAGGGTCGGGTGGGCTCTGGTATGGGAAAGGCCAATGATGTATCGGAGGCCATCCGGAAGGGGACGGAGACGGCAAAAAAAGCGCTAACACTGGTTCCGGTCACCGAGGATGGCACTATTCCTCACACCATCATCGGGCATTTCGGAGCGGCAAGGGTGCTTCTGAGGCCGGCTGCCCCTGGAACGGGCGTGATCGCGGGCGGGGGAGTAAAGGTGGTTTTGGAATCGGCAGGCATCCAGAATATTCTGACCAAGTCGTTGGGATCTGCGAATCGGCACAACGTGGTTAAAGCTACGATGCAGGGCTTGACGAGTCTGAGAGATCCCCTAGAAGTCGCCAGAGCGCGTGGCGTAGAAATAGAGACGCTTCTGAGATAATGGGCCCTATGATAGGCACGTAAGGGGCGATCCGCATATGGTGGGCATCACGGATGGAAGGAGCATCATGGTTCGACAGCTAGAAATCCAGCAGCGCAGAAGCACAATTAAGCGACAGAAAACGCAAAAACAGACGTTAGAGGCGCTTGGCATTAAACGGATGCATCAGAAGGTGTTGCACGAGGATGGTCCCGCAATCCGGGGCATGATCGGAAGGATCTCTCATCTGGTGGAAGTTCGGGAGATCGAAGGAGGAGAGGCCTAGATAACCGATGCTTCGTTGGTATCCGGCGGCTTTCTGTTAGAGGAGGATGGAAGGCATGAGGGTACCTGCGGCAAGAGGCGAAGCGGGTCGCGCGCATAGCGGGGAGGAACGATTCTCCTGCAAAAGGGTTTGGTACTGATGCTGGGACGAAGCGCACCAGAGACACGAGGATTTGACCAATCGACTGGCAGGTTGTAGTCTGGGTATCCGTAGTGTTTCACCTGAAAGTCGGCTTGGACAGGAGTCCACAAAGAAGCAGCACGGGAGTTCCAAACAGAGCGAGATTAGGGTCTCTCTAAACGGCCCTTGGCGATCCCGGGCGGGTTCCTCTCTCTGGATTTGTGCGGAGAATAAAGCCGCAAGGGCTCGCATCATTTTGGAGGCGCGCAATTCTGCTGGACGAAATAACTAGGGTTTGTGGGGGCCGGACGGGGATCCTTTCAGTTTGCATCCTCGATGGGACCTTACACTACGTTGCATAGACGGAGGGGCGATGAATCTAGGGGCATTGCAGCCCGCACCAGGGGCACGGAAGAATAGGAAACGCGTTGGCCGGGGAACGGGATCCGGACATGACGGGACAAGCTGCAGAGGCCATAAGGGGCAAAACTCGCGGTCCGGAGCCAAGCACAGGGCGTTCTTCGAGGGAGGGCAGACTCCCCTCCAGAGAAGGTTGCCTAAGCGCGGGTTCAACAACGCGCGTTTCAAAGTTTCCTATCAGGTGGTCAACGTGGGAGCCATTTTCGAGAAAGAGTGGGACGGAGAGGTCTCTCCAGATAGCTTGAGAACCGTTGGACTGATTGGAGCGACAACGGTGCCGGTAAAAATTCTTGGAGCAGGAGAACTCACCCGAGCGTTGACTGTGAAAGCCCATGCATTCAGTTCCTCGGCAATCGCCAAAATCGAGGGTGCTGGTGGAAAGGTCGAGGTGATCGGACGTGCTTAAGAGCTTCCAGAGTATCGTAAAGATCCCCGAGCTCAGACGAAAGCTTCTCTTTACGCTTGGGATCCTGGCGGTCTATCGAATCGGCGGCCATGTGCCCACGCCGGGCATTGACTCGCAGGCGCTTGGGGAATATTTCGCAAGCGCTCAGAATACGCTCTTTGGTTTGTACGATATGTTCGTGGGGGGCGCGTTCCAGAAGGCGACGATTTTCGCGCTCGGGATCATGCCGTATATTAGTGCCTCGATCATCTTCCAGCTATTGGGATCGGTGCTTCCTTATTTTCAGAAGCTGCAGAAGGAGGGTGAGGAAGGTCGGAAGAAGATCACGCAATATACTCGGTACGCCACGGTGTTGTTGGCCGCGATGCAGTCTTACGGGGTGAGTGTTTTTCTGGAGAATCTGACCCTGCCATCCGGGATTTCCGTGGTACCCCATCCTGGATGGGGTTTTCGACTATTGACGATGGTCACGATCACCAGCGGCACGATATTCATCATGTGGCTGGGAGAACAGATCACAGAACATGGGATTGGAAACGGCATTTCCCTGATCATTTTCGTGGGGATTATCTCACGCCTTCCCACTGCTATTATGGTCGAGGTGAAGCAGCTGATGGCGGGTAATCGGCAGATTATTCCAGAGGTGTTCCTGTTTGTCGTGATGGTCCTGGTGGTCGCTGCGGTGGTCTTTATTACTCAGGGACAGCGAAAGATACCAGTTCAGTATGCCAAACGGGTGGTGGGGCGCAAGGTCTATGGAGGACAGAGTACGCACATTCCGCTTCGGGTGAATACCGCGGGAGTGATTCCGATCATCTTTGCGCAGGCCATCATGTTTCTGCCCTCCACCATTGCGACCTTCTTTCAGCAAAGTGAGACGATACAGAGCATGGCTGCGTATTTCTCCTATCAATCGCCGGTTTACTGGTTGTTCTATGGTCTCATCATCGTTTTCTTCACGTATTTTTATACGGCGGTGATCTTCAATCCGGTGGATCTGGCGGATAATATGAAGAAATACGGCGGTTTTATTCCGGGCATCCGGCCGGGGAAGCGGACCTCCGATTATATTGACAACATTTTGACGCGAATTACACTTCCGGGGGCTATTTTCTTAGCCTTTATCGCGGTCATGCCGGCGATGGTGATTCGTTTCTCCGATGCCGCTTTCGGGATGAGCGTGTCCACGGATTTCTCTCAGTTTTTCGGCGGAACGGGCTTGTTGATTGTTGTGGGAGTGGCCTTGGATACCCTGCAGCAGGTGGAATCGCATCTGCTGATGCGGCACTACGACGGTTTCCTGAAAAAGGGAAAGCTTCGGGGACGGCGATAACGGATCAAGTGGACACCCGCCGGAGGTCTCCACTTTGCAGGAGAACGCGAAGATGTACCTGGTATTGCTCGGACCTCCGGGCGCGGGAAAAGGTACGCAGGCGCTGAAAGTGTCGGAGCGCTATGGCATTCCTCAGATTTCGACCGGAGATATTTTGAGGGAGGCTGTGAAGGAAGGGACGGCATTGGGATCTGTGGTGGCCTCTTGTATGGATGCCGGGCAGCTTATTCCGGACGATCTGATGCTGGAGTTGGTTCGGGTTCGGCTCGGAAACCCAGACTGCTCCCGCGGATTCATCCTGGACGGATTTCCCAGGACCGTGGCGCAAGCCGAGGGGCTGGAACAGCTTAAGGCAGCTTTTCGGAGAAATGTAGATCAGGTCCTCTCGATAAAGGTGGATCCCGAACTGTTGGTAAAGCGGCTCGTGGCTCGGCGCGTCTGTGCAGACTGTGGACAGGGATACAATTTACAGACGCAGCCGCCCCGCACAGAAGGGTTTTGTGATACCTGTGGGGGTACTCTGATTCAGCGTTCGGACGATGTGGAGAAGACGATCCGAAATCGGCTCAGGGTCTATGAGAAGCAGACCGCGCCGGTGGAGGCGTTCTACAGGGAGAAAGGGCTACTGCATCCCATAGATGGTGTGGGGTCAATCGATGACGTTTTCAAACGCATGACGGCCAGTCTGGACGCGCCAAGCATGAGCAATGGAGTATGATTGCCATCCGCTCAAGAGAAGAGGTGGATCGGATTCGGTCCAGTGCCCGCATCGTGGCCGATGTGCTGAAACGGTCGGAGCAACTGATGGTTCCGGGCACCCACACGGAGGAGATCGAGCATACCATCGAAGACTGGATCCGCGCACAAGGGGGTTGGCCGGCATTTAAAGGTTTCCAGGGCTATCCAGCATGCCTGTGCATTTCTATAGACGATGAGGTTGTGCACGGCATCCCGGGAAAACGGAGGTTGCAGGCTGGACAATTGGTGAGCGTTGACGTGGGTGTGGGAAAGGACAGCTATTTCGGGGACGGAGCGAGGACGTTTCGGGTTGTTACCGTCTCGGAGAAAAAGGAGCGCTTGGCCCGGGAGACCGAGGTTGCGTTGTCTAAAGGGATCGAGCAGGCTGTCCCCGGCAATCGGATCGGGGATATTTCGCACGCCATACAAGCTTACGTGGAGGAGCAGGGCTATTCGGTCGTACGGGATCTTGTGGGACACGGCATCGGAAGGAGCCCGCACGAGGAACCTCAGATACCCAATTTCGGACGCGCTGGAACGGGACCTCGGTTGAAGGCGGGAATGGTGCTGGCCATTGAGCCGATGGTGAACGCCGGCGGATATGAGGTGAGGGTTAAGCGCGATGGTTGGACGATCGTCACCAAGGATGGGTCTCCATCCGCCCATTTCGAGCATACTGTTGCCGTTACGGAAGACGGACCGGAGGTGCTCACTCTCCTCCCGGAATGAGCATAACGGCGTCAACCTTTTGGGACTCAGGAGAGCATCTTTCTGCGCGAATGGTTTTTAGGGCAGGGGAAAACAGGGCATTCTTAGCGAGAAAGCGGGGATTGGTTTGACGAAAGAGAAACCCATTCAAGTCGAAGGGAAAGTGGTAGAAGCCTTACCCAATGCCTCCTTCCGGGTGGAATTGGAGAATGGACACCGGATATTGGCCCACATATCGGGCAAAATGCGGCTGCACTATATCCGAATACTTCCTGGCGATAGGGTGACCATCGAGCTTTCTCCGTACGATCTGACCAGGGGTAGAATTACCTACCGGTACAAATAGGATTCAGTTGCTTCTCACGAAGCAGGGACGTTGCGCCGTGGAGCTTCCGCGCCGAAACGCTTGGTGTGTGCACTTTGAGACGGAGCAGGACGCAACCGTTTGATGGCACAAGGGTCAGCGTGGTGGTTTTGGATTTATCATAGGAGATGGGGATGAAGGTACAGTCATCGGTCAAGAAACGCTGCTCAGACTGCAGGATCGTTCGTAGAAAAGGAGTGGTCCGGGTCATTTGTCGCATTCCCAGGCACAAACAACGTCAAGGTTGAATGGGTGCAGGAAACAGGGAGATTGGGGAGAGAGATCGTGCCTGCCCCTCTTTCCTTATGAGTTCGTTGCCTTTTCAGCAAGGAGGGTACTCGTTTGGCTAGGATAGCTGGAGTCGATCTGCCGAGGGAAAAGCGCGTAGAAATCGCCTTGACGTATATATACGGCATCGGGCGTTCCTCGGCGAAAAAAATTTCGGAGAAGTCGCAGATTTCTCCGGATACCCGCGTCAGTCAACTTACCGAATCGGAAATCGCAAAGCTGCGTTCGGAGGTTGAGGGGGAAGAATACAAGGTTGAGGGGAGTTTGCGCAGCGAGCTGGCGATGAACCTCAAACGGTTGATGGATATTGGCTCCTATCGGGGGCTTCGACATCGCAGAGGATTGCCGGTGAGAGGGCAGCGGACTCGGACGAATGCGCGGACACGGAAGGGCCCGAAGAAGATGGTCGGGCGGAGGAAGGAAAAATAGAGTTTTGGGTATATAAAGGTAAAGGCAAAGGGGCCTCTACCTGTTTGCTTAGGAGGGAATCGTTTGCCACCACGTACCGGAAGTCGAAAAGCGAAACGTCGGGTAGAGAATGTGAACCCCGTGGGCGTCGCTCACATCAAGGCTACGTTCAACAACACCATTGTAACCCTGACCGATCGAGAGGGAAATGTAATCTCGTGGGCTACCGCAGGCGGGCAGGGCTTCAAGGGATCCAGGAAGAGCACGCCATTTGCCGCACAGAAGGCAGCGGAAACTTCGGCAAAAGAGGCGATGAATCGGGGTTTGCGAAAAGTGGAGGTCCTCGTAAAGGGGCCAGGGGTGGGTCGAGAGGCTGCGGTGCGCTCGTTGCAGGCGGCCGGACTGGATATCACAGCCATTCGGGACGTAACGCCTATTCCTCATAATGGGTGTCGTCCGCCGAAACGAAGAAGAGTATAGAAATTGAAGAGAGGACAAGAGACGAGGGCTGAAGGTGTTCTCCCTTTGCTCTTATGCAACTGTTTGATGGGGGTTTTCTATGGCGAGATATACAGAAGCAAGTTGCAGGTTATGCCGTCGTGAGGGGGCAAAGCTATTCTTGAAAGGAGAACGCTGCCTTACGCCGAAGTGTGCATTTGAACGGCGAGGCTATATTCCGGGTCAGCACGGGCAGAGCATACGGAGGAAATTCTCTGATTATGGCGTGCAGCTGAGGGAAAAGCAAAAGACGAAACGGATCTATGGTGTATTTGAGAAGCCATTTCGGGACGCGTTCGACAAGGCCGTTCGTCAGAAGGGGATTGCCGGAGAAAACTTATTGCGGCTGTTGGAATCGCGGCTAGATAACATCGTGTATCGATTGGGATTTGCGCCTTCTCGTAAGATTGCACGGCAACTGGTGGGGCATGGACATTTTATGGTGAATGATCGGAAGGTGGATATCCCAGCATGTCTGGTGAAACCGGGCGACGTGGTGCAGGTGTGCGACAAAAGCCAGAGATTGGAGGTAATCCATGCTTCGCTGAGGGGGGTGGGAAAAGGACGACAATTGCCATGGTTAACGTTGGACAAGACGACGTTGAGTGGGTCTATGGTGGAGTTTCCCAAGCGGGAGGATATCCCGACCCCTGTACAGGAACAATTGATCGTAGAGCTATACTCCAAGTAAGGGGTGGGGCTTGTTGAAGAGGTTTTGCCTTGAAGGCTTTTTGCCCGAAGGGTCTGAGGGAATCTTCGTGGGGTAGGTATCCCCGCATAGGTACGGAGGGTGATTCCCTCGCCTCGATCCGTCCTGAATTTATTGAGAGGGATCGCCTGAATGAAAAGCAAGAATTTTTGTATGCCAAGGTTTGTCGAAGTGGATGACGCGAGCTTGACGGAAACCTATGGGAAGTTTCTCGTTCAGCCCTTGGAGCGGGGCTTCGGGACCACCTTGGGAAACATCTTAAGGCGGGCGTTGTTATCCTCTGTGGAGGGAACTGCGATCCGGGCGATCAAGATCGGCGGGGTGCACCACGAGTTTTCGATCATCCCTGGGGTGGTGGAAGATGTGTCGGAAATCATTTTGAATCTGAAGGAAGTATGTCTGAAATTGCATACGGACGGAGATAAGGTTTTTTTCGTCGAGAAATCGGGGCCTGGGGAGTTGACCGCCGGAGATCTTCAGGTGGATTCGGAGATGGTAATCCTTAATCCGAATCTCCACATTGCGACACTGGATGAAGATGCCCGATTCAGCGCGGAGATCTTGGTTGGATACGGACATGGCTATGTCATATCGGAGGAGAACAAGGCTCCAAACCAGCCCGTGGATTGGATCACGATGGATTCCATTTTTTCCCCGGTTCGCAAGGCAAGCTACGCGGTTGAGAATATGCGGGTTGGGGACCGAACAGACTACGACAAACTGACCATTGAGGTATGGACGAATGGGGCCGTCCGGCCGGACGATGCCGTGGCCTCCAGTGCGAAATTGCTGATAGACCATCTTCGTCTCTTCATCAATTTTGAGGAAGAACCGGAAGACGTCGAGGAAGAAGAGGTGGACCACGAGGCGGAACGGATCAAGACGCTTCTGAAGATGAATGTGGAAGAGTTGGAGCTGTCGGTTCGATCCAGCAATTGTCTGACGGCCGCAGGAATCCATCTTCTGCAGGATCTGATTCAGAAGACGGAAGGTGAGATGCTAAGATATCGGAACTTCGGGAGAAAATCCTTGAGCGAACTTTCGAAGATCCTCGGCGAGTTGGGACTCTCCTTTGGGATGGATGTGGCGCCTTACCTGGGGGAGAAGAAAAAACAAGAAGAGGGTGAATAGAAGGAGTGCGTATGAGGCACGGGAAAAAGGGACGGAAGTTAGGTAGAACGCAGAGCCACAAGAAGGCCATGATCCGGAATATGGTCAGCTCCTTGGTTGAGGTGGAAACGATTCGTACAACCGATATCAAAGCCAAGGAAGTGCAGCCTGCAGCGGAGCGACTGATTGCGCTGGCCAAACGCGGGGATCTGCACGCTCGGCGCCTGGCATTGCGGGTGATACGCAGTAATGCGATGGTGGCCAAACTGTTCGATGAAATTGCGCCG
>JAZDJA010000080.1:0-4765 GCA_043804415.1 Candidatus Latescibacterota bacterium
ACGATTCATCCGAAAGGCATCCACCCGGATGGGATGTACTGCTTCGAGAACCCTGAAACGGGTGAAACAAGAGACCTCTCGGGAGCGGCTCTGATCCACGATGGATTCACATTCGTGCTTCCGCAGCGCAGCGCAGCCATCTGGTTCTATCGAAGGTTGGATTCCATCGCCCCATAGGTTCCAGAGGTGGGAATGGATCCAGCACATCGGGCACCGGAACGAACTGGCCGCGTGGGGCGAGCACAGGTCCCGGCGCGAGAGGATCCCGTTTTTCGGGCAGGGGGCTCTGAATTGGCGCACGGGCTGCAACCCTCGGCCCATTCCGGGGGATGAGGAAGGCTGGACTCTCTCAGCAATCCACCTGCCCAAGCCCAGAGGTCAGAGGAGTGCCCCATGTCAAGGCTCAGAAACTGCTTCCAGGGCACGTTCCCATATGGGTCGATTTCGCAAATGGGAGACCTTTAGGGTCTTGGAGACCCTAAAGGTCTGGAGCAGAGAAGCCCCCATGCAAATCCCTCAAATCGAACACCATAGGGTTGGTAGATAGGAATTCTCCTATGGGGCTTGAGGTGTGGCATTCCCGAAAGGATTGCCTTCATGTCCTCTTCCCCTGTGGAGCGGCTTTGCATTTCGGAGGGTAAACCCTTAGGGTCTTGGAGACCCTAAGGGTCTGGACGAAGGAAACCGCATTCCCTCAAGGTCGGCGTCGTCTCCCGCTGAATACGGACTTAGAAAAGGAAATGCAATGAATACAACGCGCGCTATTCCTGTCACAAACCCCGAGGACATGCTGAAGAGCCGAGAATGGGCGGGACGCTTCCTCTCCTCTCCCGACGGTATTCCCGTCTCTTTCGTCCTGGACGGCAGAGCCATTCGGGGCATCCCGGCGGACTGGAACCCGGTTTTGAGAAGACGCCGCATCGACGCCAATATTTCCGAAACGGTCTTCGAGGGCACGGACCCTGCGACGGGTCTGCATATCGGCGTCGAGTGCACACAGTACATGGATTACCCGGTCGTAGAATGGGTGGCCTGGTTTACCCACACAGGCCTTGAAACCACGCCGGTGATCCGCGATATCCTGGCGATGGATGGCGCCTTTTCGGGAGCTTCGCCCATTCTGTATCATTGCGATGGTGAGACTTGCAGTGAGGAGGGATACGCGCCACACGAGAATCCTTTGGCTGCGGGAGATACGCTCCACTTTGCCCCCATCGGGGGTCGTCCCTGCGATAGTGCCTTCCCCTACTATCGCCTCATGTTCGAAGGTGGGGGGTTGTCCATGGCTGTGGGTTGGCCCGGACAGTGGGCCGCCGATTTTGAGGGGCTGGCAGACGGCGTGCATGTTCGGGCGGGACAGGAAAAGATCCACCTGCGGCTTGCGCCGGGTGAGGCCATCCGTACACCGCGAATGACGCTCCTCTCCTGGACGGGGGATGTCTCTAGAGCCGTGAACCTCTGGCGTCGCTGGTATTTTGCCCATATCCTGCCCAGACCGGATGGGCAGCCTCATAGACCCCTCCTGGCCTGCGAATGCCCTGGCGACGGGATAGAATTCACCGCAGCCACCGAAGAGAACCAGCTATGGGGCATCGAGCAGTTCACTGAGCGCGGCATCCGCCCTGACGTCTGGTGGATCGATGCCGGGTGGTATCCCTGCTACAACAAGGACCGTGAAAGGGTGTGGCGGGTCACCGGGACATGGGAACCCGATCCCGAAAGGTTTCCACGTGGCCTCAAGGCCGTTTCCGATCGTGCGTCCCAGGTGGGCGCCGCCCTGCTGCTTTGGTTTGAACCGGAAAGGGTGCGACCCGACACCCAGCTGGCCGTGGAGCATCCCGAATGGTTGCTCAAGGTAAACGACAGCGAGGACAGTTTGCTCAACTTGGGCATTCCGGAATGCCGACAATGGCTTACCGATCACGTCTGCAAGCTGATCCAAAACAATGGACTAAAGATCTACAGGCAGGATTTCAACTTCGAGCCCTTGGAATACTGGCGCACGAATGAGGCCCAGGATCGTCAGGGGATCAACGAGAATCTCTATGTCCAGGGCTATCTTCAGTATTGGGATGATTTGCTCGCGCAAAACCCCGGTCTGTGGCTCGATTCCTGCGCGAGCGGAGGACGCCGGAATGACCTGGAGACCATGCGCCGTTCTGTGCCGCTGCACTATACCGACTACGGATACGGGGACCATCCGGTGAAACTGGCCTTCCATCATACGATGTATGCGTGGATCCCTTACTTCAAGGATTCCACACTCTCCTGGGATATCGGTGAGAGGGCGCGATTTGCCAATCGGGTGGATAGTTACTCCTTTCACTGTGGGTTTGCACCGATGTTGTCCACGGGCCTGGACATCCGCCGGGACGACTACGATTATCCGCTTGCCCGAAAGATGATCGATATCTGGCGCAAGGCGTCCGATCTGATCCTGACCGGCGATTACTACCCGCTTACCGAATTTCATCACAGCGCCGAAAGATGGGTGGTCTGGCAGTTTGATCGCCCGGAAACTGGCTGCGGACTGCTCCAGGGAATCCGTTTCCCGGAATCTCCGGACGAGACCTTCACGGTTCCGCTTCGAGGCATTCTTTCGGATGCGGTCTATTTCTTTGAGAACCCGGAAACCGGTGAAACCAGATTGACCTCGGGAGCGGCCTTGATCCGCGATGGATTCCCCTTTTCGCTTCCCAAGCGGAGCGGAGCCCTCTGGTTCTATCGCAGGTCGGATCTTGATTTCCCACAGTGCGAAGCGCATTCATAGCCTGATGCGTGTGGGGCGCCGGGCTGAGGGGGGGCGTATCCCGTTTTGACATCCCTTAGTGAAGGCCCCTATTCTCCGATCCGGATGGGCCCGGAGAGGGCCGGATCCCGCGCGCAGATCTTCCCTGTATGGAGTGGTCAGGAGGCCAAAAGAATGGTGGAGAAAATTCCCGATGTGAAGCAGTTGTTTGATCTGACCGGGCGCGTGGCCCTGGTCACCGGCGGCGCAATGGGCATCGGGCGGCAGATCGCCCAGGGCTTTTTGGAGGTGGGTGCCCAGGTCATCCTCACCAGTCGCTTGCTCGTGCGGGCCCGGGAGGCTGCGGAGGAACTGGCCGCCGAGACCGGAGGGAATGTCTTGCCGATCGCGCTGAATGTTCGCGATGAGGAGAGTGTGGCTGCGGCATTTGGGCAGATTGCGGATCTCTTTGGCCACCTGGACGTGCTGGTGAACAACGCGGGTGGCGCACCGGATAGTGCGCATTGTGCCATCTGGAATCGAGAACTGAAGGATTGGAACGAGGTGATCGAGACCAACTTGACCGGCACGTTTTTGTGCACCCGGGCGGCTGCGCGGATGATGATGCCGAAGAGGCAGGGATCGATCATCAACGTCGCAAGCATTGCCGGTATGGTGGGCCGGGATCGAAGGATGTACGAGGGACTTCGGATGCGTCCCAACCTGGCGGACTATGCGGCCTCCAAGGCGGGGATACTTGGCTTTACCCGTGACGTGGCGGCCGAGTTGGGGCCTTTTGGGATTCGGGTAAACGCGATTTCCCCGGGCGGGGTCCAGCGCAATCACGATCCGGAGTTTGTGCGTCGGTACGCGGATGCGACAGCGCTCGGGAGAATGAGCACGGAAGGACTGGACATGAAGGGGATGGCCGTGCTTCTGGCCAGCGATGCCGGCGCGTATATCACCGGCGCCAACATGATCGTGGATGGCGGGTTTCTGTGCTTCAAATGAGGCGCATGGATAGGGGGGTACGGCTGTTGCTGAGCACACTTCCGCGCAGTGTGGGCGTCACAGAGGTCTAGGCACGGAAGGCTGGATGTCCCAGAGAAGGTCGTTGGCGCGGCGGGGAGGCAGGATTCCTTCTGTGCCGACGCAGACAAGGGGAAGACACATTGAAATTGCAGCTTGCACTGGATCTGATTGATATCGATGGCGCGAAACGGTTCCTGGAAGACGTGATCGACCTGGTGGATATCGTGGAGATCGGGACTCCTTTTCTCCTTTTGGAAGGGGCAAAGGCGATCACAGAGATCAAGAGGGCGTATCCACTGGTGACCGTGCTGGCAGATACCAAGATTGCCGATGCCGGGGACCACGAGGCAAAGATCGCATTTGAGGCGGGGGCTGACATCGTGACCGTGCTCGGAGCCGCCCACGACGCCACGATTCGTCTGGCTGTGGGTCAGGCGCAGACATCGGGCAAGAAAGTGCTGATCGATCTGATCGCCGTGGAAAAGGTGGAGAAACGCGCCCTGGAACTGGATGGTTTGGGGGTTGACTATGTGTGTGTCCACACGGCCTTTGACATCCAGGCCTCGGGTGCGGATCCCCTCCAGGAATTGCAGCTTGTCCATCCTGTCTTGAACCACGCCGGGATGGCCGTGGCTGGTGGGGTGAATCCCGAGACCCTGTCCCGGATCGCTTCGTATGACCCGGAGATCGTCGTGGTGGGGGGATTTATCACCGGAAATCCGCATCCTCGCCGGGCAGCAAAAGCGATACGCGCCCTGCTCGAGGGAAGGGAGTGGGGACGATGAACTTGCAGACTGCACTGGGTCAGATATTGGCGGAGCTCGGAAATACGCTGGCTCGGGTGGACAACGATGCGGGCGAGGAAATGGTTCGTGCGATTATGGATGCCCGGACAATCTTTGTGGCCGGAGCTGGGCGGTCGGGCCTGGCGATGAAGACTTTTGGCATGCGGCTGATGCACCTCGGGCTGGATGTCCATGTGGTGGGAGAAACGATAACGCCCAA
>JAZDJA010000081.1:0-12535 GCA_043804415.1 Candidatus Latescibacterota bacterium
AACCGCACCACCTCTCCGGTTCGGGCGGATTGATAGATGGCCTGGACGACCTCGAGGGCTTTTCGCCCTTCGCGTCCGTTTACGGCCGGCTCGCGGCCCTCCAGAACGGCGTCGACCATGTCCTGAAACTGGGCCTGGTGACAGACGATCGGGAAAGCCATCGGATCGGAGGCGCCGGTGCCGTAAGGCTCCTCCGAGATCGCGGGTCTATCCTCCTGCGCGCCATCGATGATCTCCCACATCCGGGTTGCCCCGGCCTCCAGGATCACCGTTCCGCGGTCTCCATGGATCTCAAGGCGTTCCGGTGCTCCGGGATAAAGCGCGGTCGAGCCTTCGATGACTCCGAGTGCGCCGTTTCTAAACTTGAGGTTGGCCACGGCCAGGTCTTCAGCCTCGATCTGGTGATCCGTGGCCATGTTGGCATACAGGGATTCCACGGGGCCCATCATCCACTGAAGCAGGTCGATGGAGTGGATGGCCTGGTTGATCATCGCGCCGCCGCCCTCCACAGCCCACGTGCCGCGCCATGGGCTCTCGTCGTAGTATCTCTGGGAGCGAAACCACTTGACATACACGTCGCCCAGGATCAGCCGTCCGAGGGTGCCCTGCTCGATCGCGTGCTTGAGATCGATGACCGCTTTTTTGAAGCGATTCTGGAAGATCACGGCCAGTTTGACGCCCGCGGTTTCGCATGCCTGGATCATCGCGTCGGCCCTTTCGAGAGTCGTTTCCAGGGGCTTTTACACGACCACGTGCTTGCCAGCCTCCGCGCAGGATTCCACGATCTCCTTGTGAAAGGCCGGTGGGACGCACACGCTGACTACATGAAGGTCGTCCCGCGCGAGCATTTTGGCCAGGTCGGTGTAATACGGACAGCCGTATTTTTCCGCAAAGGGCTGGGCGCGTTCCTCCGCCTTATCACAGACGGCCACCAGGTGCCCGTTTTCCACATCCTTCAGGACATCCGCATGCACCGGTGCGATCATGCCGCATCCCACGATTCCAAATCCAATTTGGGCTTCCTGCATCGTTTTCGTTTCCCTCTAACCGCCCTAATTCACTTCGCTTACGGTCAAGCTCAAAGCAGGTTGCTGCAGAAAGGCCCAGACAGCCGAGAAAGTCTGGGCCCATCGCTTGTCAATCATTTGTTTGGATTATTCGCAGGTCTCTGTTTTTGCGCTCGGGATTCGGGAGTCCCCAGGCTTGCCCGCGTTTCTCTGTGCAATTCGCGCTCGCACTCCAAAAAAACGGACCGCCTCAGTGCAAACAGCCTTCCGGTAAGATTTCTGGAACCGTCCTGAAAGAGAGGATTATCAGCAACTCACAAGCGAGCTGGGCTTAGTCGCCGTCCCGGATTGCGTCGAAAAATCCTCCGCTCTCCTCCTCGCCTCCAGAGAGAAACCACTCCAATTCGTCCAGCAGTTTCTCGCAGTCCCAACTACCCGTCCGGCTGTGCTCCTCGAGGCACAAGTCCCTCGGAACGGAGCAGGCGTCCTCGAGGCCTCGGGGGCATGGGCGCATGGTGCGTTTGCCTCCGGGGCCGGGGTTTCCCGGGTCATGGGTGTCCGTTTTTGGACGGCTGCGTCCCGCAGATTGGGTCGTAAGAGGCTTCATGCGGTCTGTTCTCCTCGGTGGGGAAGGTCGTCGGGATCAGGCTTTCGGCAGTCCGCGGCTGGTGACCTGGGCGATCACGCGTTGGATGAGCTCCCTGGTCTCGGTGTCGTCCGGCTTCTCCTCGCATGTGCCCTTGCACTGACCTAACGGACACGCGCCGCAGTGAGTGGGCGCCTCTGAGGGAATGGGTATGCCCGGAGCGGGATGGATCCAGTCGGAGTTTGGATTCGGAGCGGAGAGTGCTTTGCGGATGGCCAGGAGTTCCTGAAGTTGGGTATCGGTGAGAAACGCACCGCCGCCGAAAAGACGCGCTGCCATGGTGGCCTGGGCCACGGATTCGAGCACCTCCATCTTATTGCAGGCTTCGTCGGGCGTGCTCCCGAGGGTCATGGCCCCATGATTGGCCAGCAGGACGCCATCGTATTGCCTCACGAGGGGGACGATGGAGTCCACGAATCCTTCTGTGCCCGGAGGGGAATAGCTTGCCAGTGGGATGGCCTTGAATACGAGCACGACTTCGGTGAGGAGCGGCTTGGTCATGTCCTGGCCCGATGCGGCCATACCGGTTGCACAGGGAGGATGCGCGTGGACTACGGCCCGGATATCCGAGCGCAACCGGTAGGTTTTAAGATGAAGCGGATATTCCACCGTGGGCCGTCCCGTACCGGAAAGCAGCTCACCGGCCAGCGTGGTTTTGATGAGTTGTTCGGGTGTCAGTGCGCCCAAACACACGCCCAGGGGGGTGGCGAGAAGGACGTCGGTGTCCATGCGGATGCTGAGATTGCCGTTTGTGCCTGCGACCAGCCCTTTGTCATAGAGCTTTTTCCCTATGCGGCAGAGATCCTGCCGGTATTCCTGTTCTGTTTGCATGGCCTGCTCCTGGGGGATAGTATCTGCCGCGGAGAATCAGAGAGTGGGAAAGTGAGAAAGTGCAAGAATGAGAACCTTTCGCCGTCACACATTCTCATCTTCTCACCCTCTTTCCTTGGAGGAAGAGAAACGCGCGATGAAAACCGCGAAATGCTCCAAGCACTTTTTCCCTACCTGCGCCATTGAGAGAGCACTTCCTGGATGATGCGCTCCACCTGATCCCGGCTGGGGGTCTCTACCGGTGCGACTGATTTTTGGGGGGCATTCCCCACCAGACGGGAGATGATGTCCGAGACTTGGGTCTTTATGCGCTGGTAGGTGGCGGCATCGGCGTCGGGCAGCGGCTGGCGATGTGGTCCCATGGGGAAGCCTCTCGCCTCCATACCGGCCTTGAAGCCGATCGGGAAGTTCGGGATCTTCATCAGGCGAATGAGTTCCAGGATGGAATACTGCGTCTCCCGGGCCTGGTCGTAGTCTCCGGCCAGTGTGTGCGTGTAGATGGATTTGAGGATTTCCGGGATGATGCCGGCGCTGGCGGTAAAGCAGCCCTTGGCTCCGGCCACAAGTGCCGGGAAAAGCCCCTCCTCATATCCGATCAGGACGTTGAAGTCGGGATCCACTTTTTTGGCCTGATCGATGTTGTTCAGAAGGTTGATCATGTTTCCGCTGCTGTCTTTCATGGCCACGATGTTCTTGATACTGCAGAGCTTCTCCACCGTATCGGGCAGAATCGGATTGGTGAAGAAGGGAATGTTGTAGAGGATGAGGGGAATGTCCACCGCATTGGCGACGACCTGGATGTATTTTTCCACGATGTCCTGGGTGTTGAGGAAAAAATACGGAGCCAGGAGGACCACTCCGTCGCAGCCGAGTTGTTTGGCGTGCTGGGCCAGTTCGATGGATTGGTTGGGGCACGTGGCTCCGATCCCGGGCGTGATGGGCACGCGTCCCCGATTTTGATCCATGACGAGTTCCAGGAGCCCTTTGCGCTGGCCGAGGGACATGTGCATAAATTCCCCGCACGTGCTGACCGGGAAAATGCCGTCCACGCCCTTTTCGATGACAAAATCCACGATGTCCCGCAGCACGGGTTCGTGGACTTCGAACCGGTCGTCGAAGGGGGTCATCATGGCCGGGTAGATGCCTTGGGGTCTGAACATAGAGAGATCTCCACAGTAGGATGAATGGTTTGGATGGGCTGTTCTCGTGAATGGATGAAAGGGAATGATTCGGAGAAGAATCTCACCTTCTCTTCGTTGTGGATCCGTTACTTATCTTGTCTCCTGCGCTTCTCCGGTCATCGGCACAAAACGGACGGGGAGGATTCGCTTTTCCTTGAATCCACTTGGGGTCCGGGTGATCAGCACCAGCTCCTGAGAGTCTGCGCCCACAGGGATGATCAGACGGCCGCCCATTTTGAGTTGATCCTTCAGGGGCTGGGGGATGTGATCGGGCGCGGCGGTGACGATGATCGCGTCGAAAGGCGCATGGTCGGGCCAGCCTTGATAGCCATCGCCGCACAGCACGCACACCTTCGTATAGCCGAGTTCCGCAAGTTGTTTCGAGGCCCGTTCTGCCAACGGTTTGAGGATTTCCATGGAGAACACGGAATCCGCAATCTCCGAAAGCACCGCGGCTTGGTACCCGGAACCGGTGCCGATCTCCAGAACCTTTTCGCCGCCTCCAAGCGCGAGGGCCTCGGTCATATACGCGACGATATAAGGCTGGGAGATCGTCTGATCCAGCCCTAAGGGAAGAGGCTGATCGGAATAGGCCAGTTCTCGAAGGGATTCGGGCACAAAGCGGTGCCTGGGCACCGCCTTCATCGCGGCTATGGTGAGCGGGTCTTTTACGCCTCGCCCGATAATCTGAGTTTGCACCATGTGTTCGCGGGCCATATTGTAACCTTCCTCGGAGGGTTCTGCGACCCGAAGCGTGTTTGCTTTGGGTTCTCTAAGGACGGGGAGGACCAGAAGGACCAAAAGCATTAGAAGGGATAGGATAAGGTGGCGCATTCTGTTCCCCCTTCCCAGAGAAGAATCCCACGGAGTTACACCTCATGTCCTCTGAGGTCAGGTCGTTCGGTGTCCATCCTGGGTGAGCGATTCCTCTGCAGGCTGTACCTGGCCGCCATGCAGCCGTTACTCCCGAATCTGTCCCTCCCCATAGACCACCCATTTATACGTGGTCAGCTCTTCCAGTCCCATGGGGCCGCGCGCATGCAGCTTGTCCGTGGAGATGCCGATTTCCGCGCCCAGTCCATATTCCCCGCCGTCGGAAAATCGCGTGGAGGCATTGACCATGACGGAGGAGGAATCCACCGCGCCCACAAAGGTTCGGGCAGTTTGATAGTTCTCGGTCACAATGGTGTCCGTGTGCGCCGATCCATAGGTGTTGATGTGCGCAATCGCCTCCTCCGGGCTGTCCACCAGCTTTACGGAAAGGATCAGGTCGAGGTATTCGGTGCGCCAGTCTTCTTCTGTCGCAGCTTCGATCTCCGGGGCTATTTGTCGGGTGCGCTCGCATCCCCGAAGCGCCACGCCCTTCCTGGTGAGCTGCTCGAACAGACCGGGAATCAGAATGTCGGCGATCTCCGAGTGAATCAGCAGGGTCTCCAATGCGTTGCACACGCCGGGGCGCTGGACCTTGGCGTTGACGACGATTCTCTCGGCCATGTCCAGATCGGCTTCCTCGTCCACATAGACGTGGCAGATGCCTTCGTAATGCTTGATCACGGGGATCTGGGCGTTTTCTACAACAGCCCGGATCAGTCCTTTTCCGCCGCGGGGGATGATCAGATCAATAAGTCCCCGGGCGTGGAGCATCTCCGTTACGGCGGCCCGGTCTGTGGTCTCGATCAGGCCAATGGCGCCTTCGGGCACGCCAGCGGAAAGGGCCGCGTTTGAGAGCAATTGGGCCAGGCAGAGATTGGAATGGATGGCCTCGGATCCGCCGCGCAGGAGGATTGCGTTTCCACTTTTCAGGCAGAGGGCGGTGCTGTCAGCCGTCACGTTGGGGCGCGATTCGTAGATGAATCCGATGACGCCGATGGGCACGCGCATCTTTCCGATCTGGAGGCCGTTGGGACGCCGCACCATGTGGTCGATGGCGCCCACGGGATCGGAAAGGGCCGCCACTTCGCGAAGTCCGGAGGCCATCTGGGCAATGCGTTTGTCTGTCAGGGTGAGTCGGTCCATCATGGCATCGGAGAGGTGCTTCTCTTTTCCTGCTCTCAGGTCCTTCGCATTCTCCTGCCGGATCAGATCGGCGTGTGCTTCGAGGGAGGCGGCCATTTTCCCAAGGGCGTCGTTTTTGATCTGCGTGGAAAGGGTGCTCAGTTTATACGAGGCCCGTTTGGCGGCCTGCGCCTTTTCCAGAACGAGTTGCTGGATGTTCATTGGGTCCTCCCGGTGTCAGAAGCCGGTAGTCAGTAATCAGAAGACAGTAATCAGTAATCAGTAATCGGTGATCGGTGATCGGTGATCAGAAGACAGTGATCAGAAGACAGTGATCAGAAGACAGTGATCAGAAGACAGTGATCAGAAGACAGAACCTGAAATATACTATCCCCATGCCCTCCTGTCAAGGAAAAATGCCGCAGTCCGATCGGAGCGAAAAGGCCGCAGGATTATGGAAGAAAAGGAAGCGATTGGTACAGGATGCTCTTTCCTGCGAGGAGGCGGACGTGGTTTCCTGTCGGGCAGAGCGGGAGACGTTGGATCAGGTGCCGGTTGAAGGAGGGGCTGTTTCGCGCGCGGGGTATTTCGGGTGATCTGGCGGAGGAGGAGGCAAGGACGAGAGGGTGCTGGTGTCTGGAAGGATGGCATGATGAGCAGATGCCAAAAACCGGCTCCCCTTGTGGGGCAACCGGTTTGGAGAAGAATCGGAGGAGCATGTTGGTTCTTCAGGAATGGCGGGGCAGACGAGACTCGAACTCGCGACCCTCGGCGTGACAGGCCGATACTCTAACCGAACTGAGCTACTGCCCCGCAAGTCACTTCGACAAGATGCAAAGATACCACTTTTCAGACTCTTTGTCAATCCAAAAATGCGTGTCAGGCCCATTTGTCTGAAGTTTTTTTCAGGCGTGCCCGTCGTCCCCCTCTTCTCCCTTTTCCAGCGGAGGGGATAGGGGGTCTTATCCCTTTTGCACGCGCTCGAGCAGTTCGACCGCCCTTCCGAGGCAGAGGGTCAAGAAGATTTCCTGTTCCTGGACAATGCCCTCGGCTTGTGTTACGCGAAGGAATACCTGGATCGCTTGAAGTCCGGATTTGATCCGGGCATTCGGAATCTGATTGGCGGGAATTGGGGGATCGGGGTATTTCTTTATCCAAGCCTGCTCCAGGCGGTTGGCGACCGCTCCGAGGCATTGCGCCATCTCTGCCTCCTGCTCCAGGTCGAAATACTCGGTGGCGCTGTCCAACAGCCGAAGCACCTCGTCCCGCGCGTCTGCATCCAGTAGAAGCATGGTGCTGAGTTTCTTTCGACTGCTCTCCAACAGGCGGTGAATCTGGTCGGTCCGCTCCAGTTCATCGAGCGAGAGGAGCCGGTAGAAACGGTCCTTGGCGCCAAGAGTCCGGCACAGCGCGTTGAGCAGCTGGAGGCGGATTACCGGAGAACGATAGTCTTTCAGTTGTTCGATCGTGGGTCGGATGATACGGAGGTCTTTCATATGACTCAGGGCATCCACCAGCGCGGGAAAGGTCACCCGGTCGAATGGACCGGAGAAAGCGGTATACAGGCGCTCCTGAACCTCGGGGCCCCCGATGATGGCCAGGGCGCGGATCGCGCTCATGCGGATGCGCATGTCTACATCGTCCAGTGCGGAGAAGAGCGGGTCGATGCCTTGCGGATGGCGCAATTTCCCGAGCGCTTCGGCCGCTTCCGAGCGGATATCGGACTCCTCGTCGTCCAATTCCTCAATGAGTGGAGCCACCGCATCCGCATTTTTCGTTTCGCCCAGTCCTTTGGCGGCCTCGCTGCGCACGCGGGGACTCGGATCGTCCAGCGCGGCCACCAGGCGCTCCACGGCCATCGGACTTTGGGATCGGCCCATGGCCCGAGCAGCTTGTGCCCGCGTTCCTTCACTTTCCGTCCGGCCAAACAGATAGAAGTTGTACGCAAACATGAAGGGGTTGCCCCTGCGCAGTTGCCCCAACAGGTATCCGGGGGTGGACGCCTTGGCATCTACCACCCTTCTGAGCAGTATGTTCGGGACGACCATAAGCGCAGCACTGATCAGGAACATCATCTGCAGGTGCCCGATTCCCAAGGACGGAGTGATCTGGGTGTTCATCGGTTGGAGTCGACTCACGAGAATCCCTCCGATCGCCGGCGCAAGTGCCCCAACGATGCTGTTGAAAAACGCCCAACTGGCAAAGTAGGGCTCCTTTTCCTCATTCTCCGGCAGGAGGGCAAACAGAAGCGGGCTCACTGCGCTTGCCAGACCGGAGCCAATCAGTCCACTGACGATCATAATGGCCGGGAGCACGAACAGATAATTGGCCGGCGTGCCCAATACCCAGAGGGCCGGGATGATCATCTGGGGGATCAGGAGCACCTGCAGCAGAGGTTTGCTGCCATACCGATCCACGATGTCTCCCCAGAATCGATAGCCCACGATCTGCACGATCATGGAAAGGCTGGTGAGAAGGGCCACCGTGGAATAGGGTATGGACAGCGTCTTGAGCATAAAAATGCTGTAGAAGGGCCCGGCCATCGCTGCGCTGAAGAGCCAGGAGGCATAGAAGAGCAGGAAGAACGCAAAGTTCCGGTTGCGAAGGGAGGTTCCGAAAATCTGGAGCAATCTCGGCGACGGAGGGATCTCCGTCTCTTTCTTGAAAGCAACCCCGATCAGCGACAGGTACCCTGCGATGCCTGTGAGAAATCCGAACGGAAAAAGCACACAGAATCCCCGGTATCCGGACACGACATCGAGGAACTTGCCCGCGCCATAGCCCACGACGATGGACGCGACGGTCACCACGATCATCCGCTTGCTTAGATAGCGGGCGCGAATATCCTCCGGGATCAGGGTAGCATACCATCCGCTGAAAACAGGAGAGGCTATGTGCCCCATAGTTGTTCCGAGCAGCACCATGGCCATCAACACGGGCACTCGAATTCCAACGGGCACAAAGAGCGGGATGGTCACGACGGACATCACCAGCGTGATCTCCATAAAACCCACGGAGATGATGAATCGCTTCTTGTCCCGGAAGCGGCTGGAGAGGAATACAGAAAAGGGCTGGATCAATCCCGCCAGGGCGGCGACAGAGGCCAGGGTGGCGATATGCACCTCGGTGAGGCTCAATGACAGCGCAAAGCCCGTGAAAATGGGACCGGAGACTGCCTGGATCTGTCCGTAAGCGCCCCAGAATGCTCCGACATAGAGAAACCGGCGGAGTCCTTTGATGGTCTGTCGTTTGGAGTAGGTGGCTTTCTTCTTCAAGAGTCGGCTTTCGTCTTTATGGGGTTCAGGTGATTCTGGATGGTTCCTTCAGTCGATTTGGATTCGTCTCCCGAGAAATTCGCAAAGGCGCGCATTCCCATAGAATGGAAATCGATGGGTTCCTTCGTTTCCATGCTCCTGCGTGGGAAGAGTGAGAGTCGGAAAACGCAATGGTCTGGGAGGCCAAGAGGAGGACACAGGACGGATGAGAAATCGGTGGCTAAGGTATGAAAGAAAGGAGGGGAAGTCAAGGATATAAGAGGGATCCCTCGGAAAAAAAGAGGTTGACCCGGCGCTATCCGAGGCGTATATTTGAGTACCGCCTTTTCTGAGGTCTGATGAAGGACGACCAAACCCCAACTCCCGGAGCACAACCCATGTCCATTGCTTTCAACACTGGCCGCTGGAGAAAGATCAAAGAGGATTCCACACGCTGGTGGGCGGGCGATCTGAAGCGTCCACTCATTCAGATGACTCTGACCGGATGCGATCCCGGACGCCCGGAACCCGGTCTGCCGTATCACTCTTTTGCCGCGTTCTACGATTTGTCCGTATCCCCGGATGCCATTGTGGATCGATGGGATTATCAGCTCTCGTGCTGCAGGTTTATGGGAGATGCGTTTCCATGTGTGTGGCCGAACTTCGGTCCCGGCGTGCTGGCCGCCTTTCTGGGCGCGAGGCTCGAGACGGGGGAGTCCACGTGTTGGTTCCATCCCACAAAAGAGAGGGAGATCGACGACATCCGCTTCCAGGTTGATCCCCAGAACAGGTGGCTGCAAAGGATCAAGGAGCTCTGCCGTGCCGCGATGGTACGCTGGGAGGGAGGCGTTCAGGTGGGCATGACCGATCTCGGAGGCAACCTGGATATTCTCTCCGCCTTTCGGCCCGGCGAGAAACTGCTGCTCGATCTCTATGATGCGCCGGATGCGGTCAAACGGCTCACATGGGAGGCCCATGAGAGGTGGTGGGAGTGTTTCAACGAGATCCATGCAATCCTCCAGCCCGCCAATCCGGGCTATACTGCGTGGGCTCCGATTTTCTCCGAAACGCCCTATTATATGTTGCAGTGCGATTTTTCCTACATGATCGGTCCGGACATGTTCGATGCGTTTGTTAGGCCGGAGCTTCGGGCTTCGTGCAAAAGACTGGGGCATTCCTTCTATCATCTGGATGGACCGGGACAGCTGGCGCATCTCGATTCGCTGCTTCGTATCGAGGAGCTGGATGGCGTGCAGTGGGTTCCGGGAGCGGGACAGCCCGGATGGGAAGCGTGGCCCGAGATCTATCGAAAGATCCACGATGCCGGGAAATTGATTCAGCTCTGGGGGGATATGGAAACACTCGATGCAGTTGTGGCGCATATTGGAACAACGGAAGGGGTCGTCCTTTTTTCCTCAGCGGATGTCTCGGAGAAGCCCAAGGCGATTGAATTTCTGGAGAAGTATGGGGCTCTCTAAACGGGCAGGCGCGTTGACATGTTCTCCTCGAATAGATCCGAAGGGAGCCGCAGCGACCCAACAGGAGGCGTATGAGCCCATTCCCGCCTGCGCACCAGGCAATAGCAGCGCGCAGCAGTGCGTACCTTTATTCAAGAATCGCAGGAGGAATCCATGAGGGCAACACAGATCCGCGAACATGCGCTTGCAGGAAGCCGCTGGCTGGTTGCGCACCAGAACACGGATGGAAGCTGGATCGGGCTGCCTGATCCCAAGATGGACGCTTTCTACAAGGGCGCATGGGCGTTAACGCTGACCGGCGAGCTGCCGACCGCGCACCGGGTGCTGGACTATGCGAAGCAGCATTTTCTGACCTCCGATGGCGACTTCTTGCCGCGCGAGCATCCTTGGCACCATGAGATTCATTACCCGTATGCCAACGCGTATTTTGTCGTCGGCAGCATGATCACCGGACGGTACGAGATCAGCGTGCCCGCCATTCGCTTTTTGCTGGGCCAGCAGAACCCGGTAAGCGGCGGGTTCCACTCTGTGCGCACGGATGCGGGCAGAAGCAGTCGATGCGACTCCATGTCAACAGGGGCTGCGGGGATGGCGTGCCTGGCTGCCGGAGAACTGGCAGCCGCCCGGGGTGCAGCCGACTTTTTGGGTCAGCTTGTCGCGCTCCAGCCTACCCCTGCGGACCGGTTTTTTTGCGCGATCGAGGCGAATGGGAGACTGGGCACGGACGCGAAAGAGGCAGACGAAGCATGGTGGCGGATCGTGGATACGCACACTGAAAATCAATGTTGGTATGCGGTGGGGCTTCCCTTTGCCTTTCTCGTTCAGATGGCCCAGGCCACGGGAGAGATGCGCTACAGGGAGCTGGCAGAATGGTTTTTCGATTTCCAACTGTGCTGCGTGGATCCGTGGGATGGCGGCTCCAGCGGCAAGGGCGGTTGGGGAGCCGCGATGTGCTATCGCATCACAGGAGAGAACCGCTATCGCGACATTGCATTGCGCGTAGCCGATCAGATCGTTGCGCTTCAGAACCCGGACGGTGGGTGGGCGGCGAATGTTTCGGGTGGAGACGTCTCCATGCTCACCAATCCGGATCTGGACACCTCGGCGGAGTTTACGCTGTGGCTGGCGCTGATTTCCAGCCAGATCCTCGCCCGGGACGGGAAATAGCAGGGCTGCATGTTGGTGCGTTACACTTTGCCCCATCAGATAGCGGGATCGCCCCACCCCGATGAAATCCTGAAGGATAAACTTCCTCCCCGGAGCTATGGCTTCAGCCGCCTATTGAGACTGAAGACGGGAATTCTCGAGGCGGCATGCGTCTTGGAAAAGTGACACCCCCCCTGAAATCCTGAAGGATGAACTCCCTCCCCAAGACGTTGCGCGCTAGTCCATAGTGCTATGCCGAAGCCGCCAACAGAGATCGAAGCGGAAAACCCACCTCATGGGAAGCGATATCGATGAAGAAAGATCCCCCGTTCGATTGGGAAAATGAACAGATGGTGGGGCGAAATAAGGAACCGGGGCACGTTCCCATGATGCCCTACGCGGATGAGATTTCCGCGCTGGAGGGCGATTGGCAAGCCTCCCCGTATGTCCAGCTCTTGAGCGGCACTTGGAAGTTCTGCTATGCCCCCAATCCCGCATCCGCGCCGCCCGATTTTCACCTGAACGATTTTGACGATGGGGCGTGGGTGCCGATCTCCGTTCCTGGAAACTGGCAGATGCAGGGCTATGACAAGCCCATCTATGTTAACGTTCAGTATCCCTTTCCTTCCGATGATCCGCCGCGTGTGCCCCATGAGGACAATCCGACCGGATCGTATCGCAGGGCGTTTTCGATTCCAGAAGCTTGGGACGGCCGACGCGTCTTCGTGCTGTTTGAGGGTGTGGACTCGGCGTTTGATCTCTGGGTCAACGGGAAGCATGTGGGATACAGCCAGGGAAGCCGGCTTCCCGCGGAGTTCGACCTGACTCCCCTCGTGCATCCGGGCGAGAATACGATCGCCGTTCGAGTGATCCGCTGGTCGGACGGAAGCTACCTGGAGGATCAGGATTTCTGGCGGCTGAGCGGCATCTACCGGGACGTGTTCTTGCGCGCGGTCCCGTCCGTGCACGTGCGCGATTTTTGGGTGCGGACCGAGCT
>JAZDJA010000082.1:0-6881 GCA_043804415.1 Candidatus Latescibacterota bacterium
AACCCCGTTTGCAGCTACTGCATGAACCTGCGCGGTCCCGCCGATCACGATTTCCAGATAGCCGTCTCCGTCTATGTCGCCCAGCACAGGCCCAGAGGATAGATGATCCATCAGGGATACCGGGAAACCTTGCTTGGGGGGAGCCTCCTCAGATCGCACGTCCAAGGCCACCACCGAGCCTTCGGTCGTCACGGCCACGATGTCTACCGACCCGTCCAGATCGATATCTCCCACAACCGGGCCGAACGCCATGGGTTCCCCCCCATGCCAGAGCAATCGGGACTCCCCCTCGACGATGGAGAACACCGTCCCGTTTGCCGTGCCTCCGATGAGATCCGCTCGCCCATCTCCGCTCACGTCCGCTGCAGCCAGATCGATGATGTCCTCTCCCGGACCGATGGATAGCGTCTGCACGGACAGGGACTTACCATCCACCCACGCGACCTTGCCCTGACGGCCTCCGACAGCGATCTGAAATCCGGACGACTCGCCAGAAAGGTCCGCCACGGTCGGCCCGCTCGTTATGGGAAATCCAACCTGCACGCGGGCCAAAAGATCCGCAGCTCCATCGCTATCCTCATCCATGGGCCGCCAACAGCGTATGGCGCTGTCCGCACACGCCACCACGATCTCCTGCAACCCATCCTCATCCAAATCCGCCGAAGCCACACCCAAGCATCCGGGCCCGCCAGCAGAGGCAAACCATCCATCGCTGTTCCCCGCGAAAAAGGGCGTCCCATCGCCGTGCCAGACGTAAACGTCCCCCGAATCTGAGACCGCGACCCACTCCGCCGCGCCATCCCCGTCCAGGTCGTTCCAGAGCGGCGCATGGTTCCCGAACGTTCCGGCAATCTTCCTGGGCCATCCGGGCACATTTCGCTCAAAGGTGATCCGCACGGTCATCGTATCCCCGGGCACAGAGAGTACCGTCACGCGTACTCCGCTGTCCGTCCCTCCGTACGTGGCTGAGGAGGGCTTCGTATCCGGGCCGAACAGCGCCCGTGCCCCTGCGTAAAAGGCATCGCCCGATTCGCCGTCTATGCCCTCCCAGTCCGGATGCTCCCAATCGGCATATACGCGATTGGGGTTCCCGATGTCCTCCCCGCCGTCGGCCTCCTCCAGATCGATTCCCCGGTGCATCGGATCCGCGTTGATCGAATTGTCCGCTCTCCCCTGAGCGATCACACCCTCGTCTATATGATAGATGAGTATCCCGGATCCGGGAATGAAAGCATCATAGTTTTCCACCGACAGCCATACGCCCGACGAATCCCTTGGATTGGAGAAGGTCACCCCGTCCGGAAGTCCCTTTCCGGAATAGTGCGCCTGGCGATTTTCCAGCAGGAAATACTCGTGCCCGTTGATCGGAACCTTGACTGCCTTTGGGAGCGTGCTCGTCAGGTGCGTGGCGGCGATCTGCACGGTGGTATCCCGCCGAACCGAAAGCGGCTCTATCCATCCGAGCGCGGCCTTGGACCACGCCATCGGATGGCACGGCACAAAGCCCGCCACCAGGGCCGAATCCTTCACGGTACCGGTGGAATCCCGTACAGCCAGAGCCGGGCTGTAATTCATTCCTCCCACATCCATGAGCGCCCATCCACCCACCGCAGGCAAGCCGTCCTTCAGGTTGGAGAGCACGGGCAGACCCAGCTGATGCCCGAACATCTTGGCCAGCAAGCCATTGAGTCCTCCCGTTCCTCGAAATCCTGCGGCCTCGGGGACGATCCAGCCGTTTCGGATCTCCCCCCGGTGTTCCATCCGAATCGGGCCTTCGTTATATCGGTCCAGATCCTTCAGGGATAGATACGCGGATGGAATGTCGTCCAGAGCCCCCGTCGTCTCTTTGCCGGCGCCCGCGTGGATCACGAGGAAGCTCTGATAATCCCCAAACTCGAATGTCCCTCCCTCCACAGAATCTGCGAGCGCCACCGCGTCGGCAAACAGCTCCACCAGCTTCCGATCCCGCGCCGCCTCCGTTCTCCCGTTGCCATAGTCACGCATCGTTCGCGACAGGCGATAGGACGAATCCGGTGCCTGCGGAAACACATCGTAGGTGATCTCAATCCGGTCCTCGGATACGATCCGATAATAGCGGGCCAGCGCCTCAAGGTGATGCTCATAGAACGCCTTGTTGTGCGGCGGGATGTCATAGGGAAAGCGGTAGGTGGATTTGACCGCGCCGGCAAACGCCCTCAGATCGAAGCTGCCGTTACCCGTTGTCGTGGCATGATCCGGCTCCTCCAGGGCAAAGGACACCCGAAGCACCAGAATGCGCCAATCTTCCGTGGCCTCTGCGCCCGAAAAAGGCATCAGCGCCAGGCCGATCAAAAGAACCCACCCCCATACCCGTGTTTCGAGTTTTCGAGAGGATTTCCGTGTCAATTTTCTGTCCCTTCTCTTGAGGCCGCAGGCCTAAAACCGCACGTTCTTTCTCAAGGTATCCGCAGTTGCGGTCTCCGACGGCAGCTTCGGATACCCGAGAGGCAGGTCCCACACAAAGGCCCGCTCGGGCACTGCTCCCAATCCGGTGATTACGAGTTTGACAAACGCAGTCTCCTCTTCGATGATCGGCCTGTTCTCCCCAAGCCGGCGGTTCACGAAGAAGACCCGATATCTGTCGCTGGTCTCCAGACGGTCGAACTGAGGCATGTCGAACAGGTAGGGATAGGCACCGGCTGTGCCCCGGGCCGGGTACCGATTTCCGGTCTCGTCCTCGAGAAACGTGCGACTCCCCAGGTCCACAACAGGTTCCGGCTGGCCGCCCCGGTTCTCGACGTATACGGAAAACACCAATCGGCCGTATTGCGGATATCCCCACTCGTCGTTGTACCGGGCTCGGAGACGGGGGTAATTCTTGTCGAAAACCCGATCCGACACCTTTTGCACATACCGATTCCGAAGCATCTCATACTGCCGCTTTTCCATTGGATTGGAAAGATCCAGCGCGCCATAGCCCTTGCCATACAGCTTGTAGAAGCCGGCTATCCCTCCGTCTCCGGACGGATACTCCGATTCTGCAAACGACGTTACGATGGAACGGGTCTGGCTTTCCAGCTGCTCATCCGTCCATCCCCCGCGCTCGGCCTCCATGCAAAGCCGCATCACTTCAAAGGTAAAGGTTCGAAAGGCCACCTGTACGTATACTCCGCCCTGCTCCTCGCTTCGCGTCACCAACCGGGCGACCTGATCGTAGGTTTTCTCCACCGGTGTCTTTTCCACACCGGCCGATCTGCATCCGCCCAGGATACACAGGACAGCGATCCATGTGAGTCGAATTATCATCTGAAGTTTCCCCGGGTGACGGGTGCGAAGATTCTTGCGCGCTCTATTTACGTGCGAAAGACAGGAAGAACGCCTTTTGGGCCTTTATCGGGGAGATCTTTCATAAATATACTATGTTCTCCCTATTTCTCAAAGGTTTTTTTAGGTCCTGCCTTGCCCGAATTTCGGGCGAATCCCGAGCGTTTGAACTGGCCCGGTCTTTGTTTGACGCCCCTGCTGCACAACGAACCTGCGTAAGTGGCCAGGTTTCCGTCTTGCTTTCGAATCCGTCCAATCCGTGCCATCCGCGGTTTGGTCCTTGGGCCTTACCTTCGCCAAATCCTTTGTTCCGATGTCTGGGCAATTATCAGGTACTCGCTACTGCTGAGCTCGACTATCTTTTCCAGGCAATCCAGCGATCAAATCGTCTGAAACGACCGAGCAGTTCCCGAACATCTCCAGAAAAAGAATCGCCCCGCGTGTCTGCTCCAACGCATCGTGGGTCTGGAAGGATTCCATTCCCGTGGTGCAATCCCGCACGATGGTGATCGCATACCCGCGCTTGCCCATCGCAAGCGTCCCATAGTCCCGCAGGAGGATACAGGCATTGGTGTTGAACCCCAGATAGAACAGGAAGAGAATGCCCTGCTCCCTGCAATAGCGGTGCAATTCCGCTCCCGTGGCAACCACCGCTTCTTTTCCCGTGGGCACAACTACAGGATGGATAGCAAGGCCGGCGCGCAGTGTTTCCCGCTCCTGGTCTCTCGGTTCTTTGGGGCGGGCGTAGTTTTCGTACTCTCCGGACTTGCTTCGGAACCCGGAAGGGGGCCAGTCCGATTCGGGCTTGGAGGTTGGCTCCTCGGGATCGGTCAGCCCCACCCAGGCCGGGTGTTTCCTCGCCAGATCCGGTCCGGGTGCATGGATGATCTTGAGGCCGTCCCTGCGGGCGGCGCTCAGTAATGGGCGAATTTTCTGCTGAATGATCTTTTCGGCACGCGCGGCAGTGTCCGTAAGATAATGGCCGTTCCAGATGTCCACCAGCACCAGCGCGGCCTGGGAGATTGGAATTCGCCAGTTCAGATGATCATAGCCGGTGTGGGTTTCCATCCATTCCACACCCTGGTCCACGTGCCAGCGATAGTAACGTGGGCTGATCTGAAGGTTCTGTGTCATCGTGTTCCTCCGTTCCTGATTTCTTCCTGCAAAGACGCAAAGGGCGCTAACAATGAAAAAGCCACCTGCGAAGAACCTGGAAGTGGCTTTGATGGAGACCGCATGGTGTTGAGGTTTTGGTGCTCAGTATAGGAAACAGACGTGTGTGAGTGTCGATTCGCTGGAGGTGCCATCCCTCCGGTTTTCCTTTCCAGGTTCTTTTGGGCTGGATTTTCACAAAGCCGGATACGAAACAAAGCCTGTTTAAGGGAAGAGGATTTGGATACCGGCCACCGCTAGTGGGTTGCACAGCGAAATCAACACGAGAACAGCCGCGATCGCGATAGGTAGTTTTTCGAGCGTCCTATTCTCCGGTTCTTGCAGCCTAACGTGGAGTTGAAACGCGGGAAACGCGCCAGCGTCTTCCCGTCGATACTCAAACGATTTGTTACGCCGTTCATTTATACCGATCATCTTGCGCGAAAAGAAAACGATCTAACTCTACTGCCTCCCAACTTCTGTACAAAGCAGAAACTTTGCTATCTTTCGCAGTAGGAGACGCCATTGAAGATGCTATTGAATCAAGTTCATCGAGTTTCTTTTTTTCAGATACTGAATCTTCTTTTAACCCACCTGCTTTCAATGCTCCAACACCCAAGTTAGGTCCTGATTTAGGACATTTCTGCTGAGCAGGACTGAGTCTCTTTCTATAATCGCCCAGGGCTGATAGAACACTTGAGTAGGCGCCTCGCCCTAGAAAACTGGCAACAATGAGCATTCCGTGAACACCACTGTTGTTAGGACGGTTCCTAACAGCATCAAGCAAGGCTTCTTTGATTTGAGCCGCTTTTATCCCTTTAATCCAGTAAAAGGCTGGTACCTCACTCCATAGAGAAAATTGGAATATAGCGAGTTTGTATTTCTCGCAGACATTAATTTCACTTCTATGCGCATACCACCTCCACAGAACGACTGGTGAGGGCAGTGACTCAGACTTTCCTCTAGACATACTTGACCAAGCCGCAACCTCTTCTTCAACAGTTTCAGGCGCAATGGTAAAACTCATGCCTTTTATCGCGATCAAGTCTGGGGAGTCTTTAATTATGAATCGTTTGCCTTCCTTATCCCCAGCATCCTTTGAGAGAATAAAAACGTCACTACTTGCAGGTGAATGGATTACCCTTGCGACTTTATCCAATAGAGCATCCCGAAACTGATCAATTCGACGTTCTATTACATCACTTAGGTCTCGAGAATCCGCGAGGTGATTTCCCGCGCTTCTCCTCACATATATCGTTCCTTTTTGTAACAATGTCTTTTGTTTTCCGCTTGGTTGATCAAATACGCCATTTCTGCTAATCATATGCGTCACGCCGACTGATTTAGGTATATAGATAATCACTATAGAAAGGCCTTCTATTTTGAATTCCTTCGCTCGCAATCCAATTATATTTGGTTCTAAGTGGCTGTTTATCTTTTGATGCATATTGTTTACGTCTTTAATTGCATCGGCTACACTCTCGGGCAATCCAACTATTTTCTTTTCGTTGTCATTGATCCCAAATACCAGATAACCGCCGTAAGTGTTCGCAAAGGCCGAAATATCTTTTGTTATTTCGAGCCAGCCCTTTTCAGACATAGGGTCTATTGTTTGTTTATAATCTACCCTGTCATCTTCCTCTGCGTATTCGGCGAGAAACACAGCCGTTTCTTGAGTAAGCGGATCTTCTCTTTGTAAGTGATCTCTAACGCTAACCATAGAAGTCCTTAGATCGCCGACTGTCCATCATGCTATTGTACTGCCCACCGAAATCGGTAAACACTGCAATTTTGCAGGATAACACTCAAGGGATCATAAGCCTCAGCCTCACCTCAGCGACCGTCAGGCTGACTGCGAACCCCTCGTTCTCCTCAGTTCAACACGTGCGTGTAGATCATCGTCATCTTGACGCCCGGCAGCAAAGAGAAAAAACGAAGAGCGGTGAAGTACTTAGGAAGAATAACCAATCTTCGCGCTTGTGTCAAGAGGAAAATGGCAGGTTTCGCGAGCCAAATTCCCGAAGCGTTCATTAGTATTGGCCGCGGCGGTGCTGGCGGTTATTTTCGTGGTAGGTGTTGGCACATTGCCACCAAGTATCAAGAACCGGACAATGGCCGACTGCTTGCCCAAGGCATCTGCGGTGTACCCACCCCAGCATCACCGCGCTTCAGTGCGGGATTTATCCCATGACAAAGATCACGATTCCTCCGCCCCGACTCAGACCCCATCCCGGACCGAATCACTTCGCAGCGGTTGCCCTCGTCAATATTCCTCCCCTTCCTCACCAAAAACCAGAGAGATTCTCTCCAACCCTTCCAGAGCACTCAAATCTCGGATGAAAGTCTGGCTGAGTTTGGGGTTCTTCAGGCGCACGTGGAAAGAAAGCTCCAGGAATTGGCCGAGCCTAACGGTTTTCACATTGAGC
>JAZDJA010000083.1:0-10172 GCA_043804415.1 Candidatus Latescibacterota bacterium
CTGTGCACTGTCCGGGCGCAGGACACAGCGTTGACCGGACGGGACATCTCCGTCAAATCGGATGAACGGTCGGACGGTTATGTCCTACCAAGAGGCGAAGTCAACTTTGTTCGGACTCGACCTTTCTCCTTTTGATGAAAGCCTCAATCTCCCAAATGAGCATGGATAGATTAGGTCGAGTAAAATTCATCTCTGGCGCGGGAATACGATGATGCTTGATGTCCGGCGGAATGTGCTTATGATGAGGATGGGTGCTTTGCAGACCCGGATCATCCGGATGAGGCTGAGAATCATACCAGTATAACTTCTCGTCCCCCTGCCAAATTTCGTAACCATACCAATCTATGATGGCGGGCAAACGATGATATAAGATGCGCTCACGAACAACCAGCCGAATTTCATGATCAAAGGACAACGCACCCGCCACTCGTGCAAGTGATGCGCCCCTCCGTACAAAGGTTATTGTGGAATGACGCACGGATGGAAACTTCTCTGTGAGCGTGTACAGAAACAGTTCATAATCTTCTGAGGTGCGGAGGGGGTTGTTCATACGGCGACTCGGGCTAATCCTGCAAGACTCGGTGCTTGTTGCTGGACCTGTTGGACTTCGTTGCGATAATCGGCCTGACGTGTCAAACAGGTTTTGTACACACTAGCCCACTCGCCGAAGTCCAATACCCAACGTTCATCTTCTGGTTCTTCCCCGCTCATGTATGCCGCGTAAAAGGTCTCCGAGCGGATATCATACTTGCGCTCAAAGACCAAAAGCTCCTCTTCAAGCGCATGAATATCTGATAGAATCGCGTGTAGATTCATAAGTTACCTCCGCATGAGTATAGTACAAGGATGCACCGCTACCCCAGCGCCATGTGGGGACCCAAAACATTTTCGAATATACTCGCACTACCGAGAAAAGTCAAGGAAAACTACCGAGTTCTTGAATCGAAGCAAATTCATCATGTTCTGGATTCTGACACTCGAAAGCCTATCTTTCTCTTTTGGCCTATGCATCGCCGCGCATCACACACGCCTCATCGAACGTGGGCAGACCAGACTTCCGAAGTCTCTGAGACTTCGGAAGTCTTTGCTCTGTATTCAGTCCTCCAAGCCCTGCAAGTATTCCATCACATCATCGGGCAGGTTTCTTGCTTTGATGTGTTGCATTACCAGTTTGTGATATTCATCGGGCGTTCCAAAATTGTCCTCGATGAATCCGCGATTGACAAGCGTTCCTTCGCGCAGATTCATCCATTCGAGATAGTTGGAAAACTCCCAATCTTCCGGCAAAGCGACCCAACCATCTTTGACAGGGTTGGCATGGATGTAGACACATAGGTTGAGCAAATGGCTGTAATCTTGAACAGGCTTGCCCTGAAACTGCCCTTGAAACAAGGCACCGACGCGTTCAAAGCGTTTATTGATGGCTTTGGTGTAGGATATGCCAAACTTCTGCATGGCCCGTGAGACCGCCCTTGAGACTTCCGAAGTTTTCAAAACTTCGGAAGTCTGGGTCACGGAAGTCTGGATCTGGGGAGCCTGGATCTGGGTCTCGGGCTTCACCCTCCCCAAAATATGGTAATGCGTCGGCAACAAGCTGTACACAAGAATATCCACCAGCTCGCAGACGTATTTCTTGAGCCCGCGCAGGAAGAAAAGGTAGTTGTCGCGCTCAAAGAACACCTTCTGACGGTTATTGCCGCGATTGTAAAAGTGATAATACTGATCGGGCAAAAAAGGGGTGGTTCTGCGAGGCATAGTGACTCTCTGGTCTGAGACTTCCGAAGTCTTTAAGACTTCGGAAGTCTGGTCTGGGTTTGTCTCTTCGAGCCTCAGAATTCCCCTATACCGCCCTTGCAGAATACTCCGCAGAATAGAAGTTTTTGAGGCGACGATGATTCGGCATGGCTAGGTGCCCCCACTCATCACCCACGCCTCATCGAACAGGGCCAGATCAATATCGCTCGTGGTCGGCGGGATCGCGTGATAGTGCGACGTGGCCAAGACAATCCTCCCATCGTTCAGCTGAGCGACATCGAAATTGCTCAGTTGGTTCGTGCCCGCTTCGGTGGCGATGATCCGGGGCTCCGACCAGCTATTGCACCCATCCTCAGAGAGCGCGCAGACCAAGGGATAGCGCGGCTGCTGCGTGGTGGAGGACTGATTGTTCCACACCAGGAGCACTCGTCCACTTTGGAGCCTGAGCAGCCTGGAGATGGATTCGGGGGTCGGAATGCCCGTCTTCGCCGGGGTGGACCAGCTTCTGCCGCCGTCGTGGGATCCCGTCTCATACAGATAACCGCTCTTGTTCCGTAAAACGCAATAGAGCACATCCGGCGCCAGTTCCACGATGGTGGGCTCCATGGCCCCGCGCTCCTCGGGCACAGTCAGCGCATGCGTTCGCTCCCACGTCTGGCCCTGGTCCCCGGATCGGAGAAAGGCCACATCGTAATGTGGGTGATCGCGATTGCGCGGCGGAAGGAATCCCACCGCCATAAGCAGTTCCCCGCTATCAAGCTGCATCAGCACTTCCGGTGCGCCATAGAAGGGCGGCTGATGGTCCGGCACGATTTGTTCGCAAGGAAGCTCTATGCCAAAATTCCAGGTATTCCCCCGGTCTGGGGAAGTGCGCACGATCAGGCGGTTGTCGCTTTGGGCGTAGTTTGCCCATTTCAGGACCCGCTGGGTCACCGGATCCACCACGGTACCCACATAATATCCCTCCCGGTTGGCCATGAGCACCGTATCCGTGCCCCGAAGCTGCACCTGGAAGGCGTGGGACACATTCGCGCCGGGCGCGGCCATAAAGATTTCCGGATCGGACCACTTCTCGCCGCTGTCCTCGGAGATCGCGTAGAGCATCACATTGTCGTTGTGACACTCGTGGATGTCGTAAGCCGTCCACCGCATGATCAGGCGTCCGTCCGAGTATTGGGTCAAACTCGGCCCCTGGTGGTGACTCCATCCGGCATTTCCCCTCAGGAAGGAGACATATTCCAGGGCAGCGGGGGTGTATTTGCAGGGGGTGATGTGGCCAATTCGCATAGGATCCTCCACGATGGATAAAGACCAAGGACGTAATGGGTGAAGGGTGAGTGGTGAGTCGGCCATCGAGATCAGGTTCCCTGCATCTCACTTCCCTTCACGACCGGAACGGCGTAGGGGCCTTCCCGGACGAAGGCCACCGTGGGCTCGATCCCGTTCATTCGGTTTTCGTACACGGCACAGACCAGCGCGTTCTGGACCATCTCCCGAACCCGGTCGGCACCTGTGAGCTGCTCCTGTTCGGGTGTCAGGAACGCATACCCGCTGGTGCCGGGGATGCACGCAAAATCGGATGGTCCGATCTCATTGGCGCAATAGATCAAGCCGGGCTCGCCCACTTTTCTGAGGGCTCTTGCCCAGACCTCCGGCTCCCATTGATCGCGGACAAATTGCCATTTTGGATTTTGGATCATGGCCACATATCCCTCGGGGCCCTGGAGTTTGAGAAGATGCAGCAAGGTTCGGTATTCCGGGCCGCCGATGGGTACCGGATCGCGGTTGTGCGCCGCGATAATCATCGTCCCGCCCTGCCGGACCGCAGCGGCCGCTCCGACAGCGGCTTTGGCGGTCTGATAGTGGTTCATCCCCACATAGCCCCCGTGCGTCAGCACAATATCCGCCTCCCGTTCCATGGGGATTTCCACCGTGTTCTTCACCGCCCGCACTGCGGCTTCGTGGGCCTCGACCAGATCCCCGGCGAAGATACCGGTAAGCGCCAGATCCTTGTTCACGATGACGTTCACCAAGAAATCCACACCGACCCGCTGCGCCACCTCCAGCGATTCTTTGTGGCAGGGATTGTCCGCAAGCACCAGGGAGGTCGCGTAGGGAGATTCCAGGAAGGCGGGTCCGTGAAACTTCTGAATCGTCTTCAGATCCACCAGCCCCGGACAGACCGCTTTTCTTCCGCCGGAGACTCCGGCCATAAAATGGCTCTCCACCAGCCCGGTGGCGATTTTCAAATCCGCCTCGGCGAAGTGCCGGTTGACATACACGAGCGTCCCGCTTTTCGTGGTGCCGACCTCGACCATCATGCTCCGATCTTCACAGTCGTGATCCACGATCGGATAGCCTGCATCGAGGATCTCCTCACCGAAGATGATCTGCTTCTCCGCGTCCGTGCTCGCGCGATGCGTGCCGGTTCCCACCACCATGGTGATATGGCTTCGTAGGATGCCCGCCCGTTCCAACCGATTGAGAATGGGGGGAAGCATGCCCGATTTCCCGGAATACGGTACAGGCCGCGTGATGTCCGAAACCGTGATGGCCACGGTCAGTTCCGCCGGCTTCTTGCCGCTGTTTCGAACCAGTTCCCCCAGCGTCTTGGCACCGATGGGGTGGTCGAGCGCTTCGGCGATCTGCTGCTGCGGGTCGTCGGGCGGCGTCTCCTCCTTCATCGTCAGTTCCACAAGGCCGGGAGGAACGCGCAACTGGAGTGCCTCCGCGCCGTATTCACAGGAGATTGCCACCCAATCTGAGGTATCCACACCCTCTTGCGCAACCAGTAAGCTCTCTTTCATAGTCTCGATCCTTGATGAGTGGGTTCCGAACAAAAGAGCGCGATTCTGTTACACCATTTCCTCGTTCTGGCCCTTATGAAAGGCTGAAGCCTGAATTCCGGAAAGATCATCCCGCCCTGATCCCTGATCCCTGATCCCCGATCCCTGCCCCTTTTGCCCTTCACGCTTCACGTTTCACTTTTGGCCCTCACGGAATCAAAGACAGATCCCCGCGATACGCCGCCTCGAGCGTAGGACGCATCAGCCTGTCCACATCCCCGCGCTCCACATCCATCGGGCTGGGCATATTCTGCAGCTTCATCTTCAACTGAGGATTCTTGGCCGCCTCCACCATGACCGCAATGTGCGCCTCGGGAACCCCAGCTTCCTCCAGCGTGGTCGGAAATCCCACTATGCGGGAAAAGGCGATCATCCCCTCGGCCACGACCTCGGCCAGCCCACGCCCTCCGAGCTCGCCCAGATTCACGTTGCCCGCGATAAATCCGGCCTCCTGGAAAATCGCGCCCACCGTGCGGTTCTGCGGCTCAATGGCATCGGCAAACAGCACGACGTAGTAGGGATTGAGCACCGCGCATGCCCTGCCGTGCGCAAGATAGGGCGTCAGCTGAAAACTCCCAAGATGCCCCGCGTTCGTGCCGCCCCGCTCCATCTGGCCGGTCCGGGCGTTGACCTTTCCGATCATTATCGCGTACCCGCCCAGGTCGGTGCCGAGCCCGAGGGCCACCCGGGCATCCAGATCGTTCGGGTCCGCCATCGCCCTGGGAAGATTGGCCGCGATAAGCCTGATGCTGGTCTCGGTAATCTCCCGGATCTCCTGGTAATACGCCTTCCCCGTGGCGCCGATGAAGACCTCCCAACAGTGCGCGATGCCGTCCAGGCCCCCGTCTAAGGTCAAGGAGATCGGCGCGCCCTGCGTAACCCGGTAATCGAAGACCGCCGCAGCGGGGATGATGGCTTCATCCACGATGAGCTTCTTGATGCCCTTTGCCGGATCGGTGATGTTGGAGTACTTGGTCAGATGCGCGCCCGAGCTGGCGGCCGTCTGAACGGCGATGACCGGGATCATCGGGTTCCCCTGCGCCCTGGAAACCTCGGTCACCTGCCCCACGCCAAAATACGGTTCGATGTCGGAACCTTGGTAACTGACCAGCACCGAGGCCGCCTTGCCGGCGTCAATCGTGCTGCCCCCGCCCACTGCGATAATGCTGTCCGGCCGAATCTTGGCTACAGCCAGCGCGATGCGATACACATCCTCCCTGGGCGCATTGGGACCGGCGCCTTTCACCGGCTCTCCGTAGTCCACCCCGTTTGCCGCAAGGGATCGGGTGATGTCGCCCAGATAGGGACCGAACCACTTCCCGCCCTCCTCGCCATATTGTGTGACCACCAGCATCGTGCGCTTGCCAAACCGGGCTGCATACGCTCCGACCTGATCCAGCACGCCCACACCGTGAGCATAGCGATCTCCCTTCCACGCCCTCAACAGGCTTTCTGCGTTGCGCTCCTGTTGTCCCATAGTTACTCCTCCTCTGGGTTTGGATCGTATTCGATTCCATCTTTATCTCGATGCAGGTATGGCCTACTCCGTGGCTTTGGGCACTCACTCCTCGGCATGGGAGACGGGCTGCCGCCCCCCTTTGGTTTCGGCCCTGCGACGTTTGCTCTCCAATCGGCGTTGTCTGGAGGCCAAAGACGGCCGGGTCTTCCGGCGGGATTTGGGCTTCTCAGTGGCCTTTCGGATCAACGCAACCAGCCGATCCATCGCATCCTGACGGTTTTTCTCCTGCGTGCGAAACCGCCGGGCAACGAGAATCAAAACGCCATCGACTGTCACGCGTCTTCCGCCCAAGGAGAGCAGGCGCGCGCGCACCTCATCGGGCAGACTCGGGGAGTGGGCAACGTCGAAGCGAAGCTGCACGGCCGTGGCGACCTTATTGACGTTTTGCCCGCCCGGTCCAGAGGCGCGGATAAACTCCTCCTGGATCTCGCCCTCGTCCAGTGCGATGGTGGGGGTGATGGAAATCATGGGTTCGGGGATCCATAGGCAAAATGCAGGACGCATCCGCTGTACCAGCTCCGACGGTCCCGCCTCTCTCCGCCGCCCTTACCGGGCAGTCGGATACTCCTGGCATAAATAATATCGGCGCGCCTCGTCCTCTTCTATTTTGGGAAACCGCTCGCCCGCATCCAGGAAGAAATTGTCCGTGTGGTCATTACATACACTGGAGACCTCGATGGACAGCGCGGTGCCGGTTCCCTCCTCTGCCCAGAATTTGTGATAGGTGTAGGGCGACACATAGACAGAATCCCCCGGCTCAAGGCGCACGGTCTCGCCGGAGGGAATGGTTCTTCGGATCCCGTTTACCGCGATGTCGAAGACTTCGTCCGAGAGGCTGTTGTCCGAAGCCGCGCGCCAGAGGGTGATCATGATGTTGCCGCCGCCCTGATTGATGATGTCCTCCATCTTGCTCTTGTGATAGTGAATGATCGACCTTTGTCCCTCGAGCATGCACATCACCTTGTGCGCATAGCTCTTGGCATAGGAGTCCGCGCATGCTCTTCCGTTTCTCAGCGTAAAGATCGTGCGGCCGATATTCGCCAGATCCCCGGACCCAAAATCGGTGACGTCCCAGCCCAGGCCCAGATCTCGGATCTCGTTGCAGTCGGTCCCCTTGTTCTCCCACTCCGCGGGCGTCCAAAAGCCAAAGGGCGGAAGAGGAAACGCCATCTTCTCAAAGAATTCCATCGCCTGGTCTATCGAAGCATTAATCTCAGATCGTTTCATCAAAGTCTCCTGCAACGTTTCGTTCGTTGCGATTGGCGGTGATTTACTCTTTACCGCAAAGGACCCAAAGGAGGCGCAAAGCTCGCGAAGAAAAGACAGGTTGATGCAGATCGCCCCAGCTCGCCTTTCTCCACGCCTTATCTATGCCTTGGCCTGCACGGCGCCGGGCGTGTCTCTATGCCTTCTTTGCGAGCTTTGCGGTTAAGGGTTTTCCTGGGTGATCCTACGAAGGACGCTCAGCATCCCGCACGAAAATTGCCCACCGCCTCCGAAACCCGTAACGGGCGATCATACATGCGCAGGGCATGGATCGTTCCCGCAAGGGAAGGCCCGATGAGAAGCCCGCCAGAACCGTTGGCACTGCGTAGGTTGGGGCTGAACCGGCCCCAGCCAAACTGCCGATGGGTCCCGCCATCGTGGTGTTTTCCGTCCACCACAAAGTGGATGATCTTCGGCCCTGCGTCCACGATCACCACCACATGATGCAGACGCCCCGCCTCCAGCACTCCGGGATCACAGTCCCAGCGGTTCTCCGCGCGCCCATCATGTATGGCAATCTCCAGGGTCCCGCTTTGGGTCGTACGAAGAGAAATGCCTTGTCCGCTCGCGGTACGGTTGTCCAATACCACCTGGCCCGCATCCAGATGATCGAGACGCAGCCACAGCTCCATCGTGAAGCCATGACGCAGGTCCCTCGTGCCGTAATCCGCCCGCTCGGTGTCCCGCGTGAGAAAGTCCGGAAGCGCAGGACACTTTGTTGACTCGGGCATTTTCCCGCCGTCTTGGGGCAGATCCAGGACCAGGCCGGAGAAGGCCACTTCGGCATGTGCGAACTGATTCCACAGGCCCGCCAACAGAATTGGATCCATCTCGTGCACACGAGCCACGTCCTTCTGGGTCTCGGTCAGAAAGATTTTGCCGCCCTCCTCCACCAAATCGGGGTAGCTGATGCGGACATACGGATCGTCATCGTAAAGCGCAAGTTCCGGCTGCGACCATTGGATCGCTTTCCCCTCGGACGTGTCCGTCTCCACGCCACCACAAAGCCACACGGGGTTGCGATCCTCATAGCCGATCTTCGCATTTCCCCGGATAAATCGACCGCCATGATGGTGGAACCAATACACATATTTGCCGGTGTCGCACTGCCACGCGAAATTGGCCGCGCGCGGATGTTTCATCACACGACCATCGGCAAAACACTGGTACTCGGGCGCGGTCCAGGTATGGCCCTGGTCGCGGCTGTACGCGCACACGGGATGCCCGTCAATCGTGCGATACACGCAGTAGAACGTTCCATCGCTCAAGACGGAGTAACTGTGTTCCTCCGCAATCGGGCCGCCCCCGGTGGGCGTCCTCAGCCCCGCGTCCCCATCGGGCAGCGTCTCCCACGTGATCTTTTCGGGATCCTTTTCCATCAGGAGGTTCGTGCTCTTGAGCAACACCCCCTCCGAACGGGTAAAGAATCCCTCGCCAAAGCCGCCCACCTTGTGGAGCGAAGCATACGCCGCCCCGTCATAGATAAACGGCTTCCCCACGTTCCAGAAGAAGCGTACTTGGCCGCCGTAGGCGTTCTCCCGATCAATGGCCATCTCGCGCACCGGGATGGGATGGCGCTCGGAAGACCACGAGCGGCCGTGGTCGTCGCTGAACTTGAACACATAGTACCCGAGCGAATCCACGCGCCGACACTTGCCGTTCTCATAGGGCGGATTGTCTGCGATGACCTCCCGCATATTATCCGTGTTGTGGTTGTAGAAACAGTAGATTCGCCCGCCCGGCACCTTCAGCAGCACCGAGTACGACGCCTCGGGTCCGTCGGAGGACTCGACATCCACGGGATCCGACCAGCTCTTCCCCTGGTCGATGCTTCTCATCGTCACCACGTGCTGACCTCGTTGGCCTTCCGCGCCCGCGCCCGTCGTGACCGAACAGAGCCATGCGCCGTCGTCGGTCTTGACGATATAGGGCTGATCGCTGTAATATTCGGTGGGGATCTCCCATCCGGTGATGATGTTGCGGGTATCCAGAACAGGCATCCTTCTCCTCTCAAATGGGCGCTCCCTGACCGGCAAAATGGGGCCGTCCCAGGGAAGCACTTGCGGCAATCAACTGGACCGAACCACGTCCTCCCGCTCCCGGAAATAGGTCGCGGTCTGCTGAACGAGGGCTTCCAACAGTTTGGGATCGGAGCGTCCAAACATCGCGGGATAGGGATCCCCTCCGGGACCCAACGGCTCCGGGGTGACATAGCATCCCGCACGATTGTATCCGATCAGGTAGAGCGCCATGATCATCGTATCCAGATCCAGCGAACCTTCGCCCAGGGCGCAGCGGTTGGAATCGGCCAGATGCAGGTTCGTCAGGCGTTCCCCGGCATCCACCAGGGCCTCACCGATATGCCCCTCCTCCGACTGCATGTGGTATACATCTCCGTTGATATGTTGGATACCGGGATGATCCACGGCCGCGATATAGGCCCTCGCATCGGCAAACGTATGGCAGAAACTCACCTCCGCAGAACGAATGGGTTCCACCGCTCCCAATATCGAAGCATCGGTGAACACATCTGCCACGATGCGCAACGTTTCCACCGAGCGGTCAAACTCCATGTCGTCCATCTTATCCGGCCTGCCCACGGAACCGGGCACGATCAAAAAGTACCCCGCATCCAGCTCATGCCCCAAATCCACGTTGCGCCGGATATAGTCCAGGGCGGCCTGGCGCACGATGCCCCGGTTGCTGGAAAGATCGTTGTCCGCGGAGAACATCCCGCATATCCCGCCCACGGCGATCCCATGATCGGAAAGGATCTTTCCGGCCTC
>JAZDJA010000084.1:0-48915 GCA_043804415.1 Candidatus Latescibacterota bacterium
AATCGCTGGGGAGCAGAGCTGGGGCTCAGACGTCTCGGACACGCGGAAGAGCTTCGCGCTTTGAACCGGACGGGCCGGGTTTTCGGGCAGCGTGAAGGCCAGACGGTCCACTGGGAGGAGCAGGTGGAGAGCAGGCTGGAGTTGGCCGACTTGGGTCCATGGAAGAATGGGGCGGCAAAGGGCACGGTCAGGCTTTCGATGAAGAACACCGGCAGGGTGCCGTCCTCTGGAACGGTGAAGCTGATGGTCTCCCCCGCAGAGGTGATCGAAGAGAGCTTGCCGCACGACATCCGGTATGATCTTGAACCAGGACAATCCGTGGCAAGAGAGATTCCGGTAAGATCCCTAATCAGCGGCCTTGCGATCAAGGCCGATTCTGAGGAACCGGCCTTGACGGGCTCGATCCTGCAATGGAGGCCCGAAGCGTGGGCGATGACCAGACTGCCGTCGTTGGCCGCTACCGACGAGATTCCCTCGGCGTTGTCCGCCGAGAACTGGCAGAACATCCATTGGTATAAAACACAGACTGCGGCCGTGCGCATCGCCGCGGCAGGCGACGCGTTTGCGCTGCATGCAAAAGTCAACGAGCCCCAAGGGCTGTTGGGCTGCTCCAAATTCGAGATGTTTGTCTTGGCGATGGGGGCTACCGATGTGTCTCAACTGGCATTTCTCCCCGTGGAGTCCACCGCTATCGGCAAGGAAAAGGTGCGATTGTATGTAAATGAGAAGGATACGCAGATCGAGCTATTTCCCTGCGAAATCAACATGATCCACGAAGGATATGAAGTGAAAGCGCTAATTCCGAGGGCTCTCTTCGGCATCAGCCGGGACGCAAGGGAATGCAACCTGGAATTCATGGCAACGACGGGAGCTGCCGATTTTGGGTGGCATGCCAACTGCCTTTTTGGATCAGCCCGTCGCCGGAGCTTCATGAAAGTGATGATTGATGAATGACGCCCCAGCACCAAAGCGCTCATTGAAGGCGTGCAGCACTTTGCCGGACCTTTTCTCTCTTACCCACGCTCAGCGTGGGCGCGCAAATGGAGGAACTTTCGAGCTTCATTTCTCTCGAGCCGAGAGATCCCCTCGGTCTCCAGATTTCCAGGATGACCTCCGAGCTCTTCGCATGTGACGAAATGGGTCGCCGTCCCATCCCAGGATGCTCGTAAAAGCCTGAAAGGTGAAAGCACTGTGTCGTTGTACGATGGGCGCTGATGGTGTCCTGTTTCTACGGAATGATGACCGTCAGCTTCACAAACGCCGGGCACATCTTCTGGCTGCCGTCCATTGCCGCCGATCTGGGACTGGGGGGGGCTGCCAGCGGCCTGTTCCTCAGTGGCGCGTTCTGGGGCATGGTCGCCGCCATTCTCGTGGCCGGGCCACTGGCCGATCGCTATGGATTTCGCGCGCTGTTGGTGGCGAGCGCGTTGTGTCAGGCCACGAGCTTGCTCTGGGTCAGCCATACCCAGACGGCGGGGGCGGCCTTTTTGGCGGTCGGTCTGGGCAGTATCGGAACGGGCACGATTCTCGCGCTGGCCACTCCGGTGGCATTTTTGCTGTATCCCCATGCACGGTTGCGAGTCAGTAATCTGGTGCAGAGCTTCTGCTCGGTCGGCTCGGTCATCGTGATTGCAATCGGGCTGCTGGTATCCCACCAAGCGTGGGTCTGGCGGGAGGCCTACCGTCTCACCGCGCTGTTGGTTGTTCCCTATGGGGTGGCTTTCCTCTTGCTTCCGCTGCCAAAAAGCGGCTCTGGGGAGGGGGTGTGTCGGAAGAGCGGCGATCTTCTCAGGGACAACTCCTTTCGGTTGTTGCTCATCGCGCTGTTTCTGATCGCTTTCATCCAGGTCGGCGTGGGGCTGTGGCTGCCCAGTTACATGGAAACCGTCGTGGGAGGAACCCGCACGGCAAGTGGGGTGGGAATGATCTTTTGTGGAGCAGCGGGCGCTTTGGGCATGGGTCTCAACTCGTTTCTTGTCGAACGCCTGGGGACACGACGCCTGTGCGTGATTGGGGGGGCGATGAGCGTTGTGGCCCTGCTTTCGATCGCCATTGCCACGGACACGGCGATTGTCATCGGTTGCTTTCTGTTGCTGATGCTGGGGATGTCGGGATTCGGTCCGGCTGCTGTGGCCCATGCCGGGGATCGGTTCCCGGCAGGCGGTGCTTCGATGTACTCCCTGCTGTTTGCGACGGGCAATCTCGGGTGTGCGGTGGCTCCTCTGGTGATCGGGTCTCTGGCGGAGGCGTTCAACCTGCGCGTGACGATGGCGTTGATGGCGATGGGTCCGGTTGCCGCGGTGCTTTTGCTGCTGAAACTGTTTCCGCTCGGCGGGCAGTTACCCGTTGCGTTCGTGCATGAGCCTTCGATGGTTCCACTTGAGTCTGGAAAAATGGAAGTCTAAAGGTCGCTCCATAAAACGGACCATACCGACATCAGGTGTCAGTCCTTCATCACGGCCAGGAACTGGCGGAGGGGGGTTGCTCCTTCGGAATTCAGGTTTCAGCCTTTCAGTGGGACGGGGAACAGGGCGAAGCGCATTCCCTCTCCCGGAAACAGGGCTTCAGCCTTTCAGCGGGTCTGGAGCAAACTCCAGCATGTTCCCTCATGCGGAATTCAGGCTTTGGCCTCTCATTGGGACGGGGAGTTCCTCGGGCCACAACCCACAAGGAGACGAGAATGGTAGAGAAAGTCGATCGCGAAACGGTGCCAGTAGGCAAGACCCTTGCGGATCAGCAGCGCAATGCAGTGCTTTTGAGCGGGTACGACTACTCAAAATATCCCGAATCGATCACGGGCTACACTGGCCAGGATCTGCAGCGCATCGCCTTCCTGCGCTGGGAGGAGGCCGTGCGAGTGCGGGTGGGGCCGCGTGGCAACTACAAGGCGGGGCTTACCCGCTTTTCTGATGGGACCCTGGTGCTGGTCACGGCCAAAAAGAATCGGGATCCGGATCCCAAGAAGCGGGAGGCGCTCCCTTCGCTGCTGTTGGTCTATGAATCCAAGGATGACGGATCCACGTGGCAGGAGATCGGGGAGACCCAACTCGGCGGCAAGGAGCCTTCACTGACCACATTGCCGGATGGGGCGATCGTGCTGACCGCGGAAGGTCCATCGGGCGGAACGGAACTTGATAACACCCTCATCTCCCAGTCGGAGGACGGCGGCCGCACGTGGGAGACGACCATTCTCCCCGGATACGACTGTCCGAGAAACCTCATTGTGGAGCCGGACGGGACTCTGTTGATGGTCCGCACACTGCGATCCGGCTGGATCCATAAGGGCTCCGGCAGTCCGAACTTTCAGTTATGTCGCTCTCAAGATCACGGGAAAACCTGGAATCTCTCCGAAGGCCTGGTGGACTGGGATTGCACGGAGTTCGGGGAGATCTCGGCCATTCGGCTGCGGGACGGGCGATTTCTCGCGGCCGTGCGAAGACAGGTGCCGGGAACGAAGGGAGAGGGATTTGAGGACAACATGCTCACGGAGTCCACGGATGGCGGCCTCACGTGGTCCAAACCCAGGCAGATGACGAATAACGCGGAAGTCCATGTTTATTTGACCGAGCTTGCCGATGGCAGAATCCTGGCCACCTATGCCAACTACCATCTTCCCTATGGCTCGTTTGCCATCGTAAGCTGCGATCATGGGATGACTTGGGATCTCGAGCACCCCATTCAGCTGTCCCTCTCCGCCGATATCTACGTGGGCTGGCCGGCCACCTTGCAGCTTCCGGACGGTCGGCTGATTACGTCCTATGCGTCCACCACCTACTATATGGAGCCACCGGACAATCTCACGTGCGAAGTGGTGCGGTGGTTGTTGCCATAGGTTGCCTGCGAGAGGAGCGAACTGGGGGCCTAATGACGGTTCTGGAGGTGGGCCGTCCATACAGACTCTCCTGCAACTGTGTAAGCTGTCGCTCCGATCGGTCGAAATGGATCCAGAAACCGGCGGATTCTCCCTTGTGCCCCATCCCCCTCCGATCTGGGTTTACATGGCCACTTCCTCCGCCGGCTTCGGGCATTCCCCACGAGGACGCATCAGGGATGTTGACACTGGAGGGAACTCACACCCAAAGAACGATTGATGATTGCGCTTCGAGGCGGCATACCGGATCGGGTGCCATGCTGGCCGAAGACAACGCGCTGGGTTCGGTACCACTACAAATGTCCGTGTCCGCGGCATCATCTTGCGGGCGCGGAACAATTCGGGTTCGATGCGATTCTCTTCTGTGGGTCGTACATTTCGCGGTCTGCGGGCAACGACTACGTCTATTCTCCAGGCGGCGGGTATAGCTACAGTCCCAACGGCTTGTATGGGGACCTGCCCGAGGTCAACGTGGACCTGCGCATCGAGAATACCCCCGAACATGTCTGATATCACCGCACCTTTTACACGCCTGGCGGAACGCTGAAGGACGTGATCCAGTGGGCGCGTCCGAACATCGGATACGGCGACGGGCCAAATCCCCACCGCGTGGAGCCCCTGATCAAGACGCAGGCCGATTTGGATGCCCTTCAATATCTGTATCCCGAACCCCGCGCAGATTTTCTCGCCGACATTCCGCTCCTGTTGGAGGAGGTCGGGCAGCGTGCCCTGTTGGCGGCGCTCGACACCACCCATGCAGGAAGCTGGGGCATGGAGGTCTTGGGGCCTGAGAATATGCTACTCATGTCGATCACCGATCCCGAGTTGCTGAAGGGCGTCTGTCGGCTGGCCAATGACGCGCATCTGCGCAATCTGAAGGCCATGCTGGCCCATGGCATCGAAGTGGTCTACGACAGCTGGTTTCAGTGTGGTCCCTCGGTGGGCTGGTCCCCTCAGACTTACGAACACAATTTTCTTCCTCTCATCAGGGAGACGGTCGATCTGGCCCACGAATTTGACGCACTTTTTGTCTATCAGGATGACGGCAAGATGCGGGACATTGTCCCGCATCTTGTTCAAGCAGGTGTGGACGCGCTCGGGGGCTTGCAGCCTCCGGACGTGGGCGATGTGGTGTTGGAAAGACACGAAACGGCAATATGGAGATCAGGTAGCCCTGGTGGGCGGCCTGGACCCCTGCTATGTTTTTGACCGAGGCAATCCCGATCGCGTTCGCGAGGCGGTCAGGCAAGCCATCCGCGATGCCGGATCGGGTGGTGGATTCATCCTCGGCACCGGCGAAGCGGTCTCCCTGGAGACTTCGCCGGAGTGTCTGCACGCGACGGCCGCAGCCGTCCGCAAATTCGGTGTGTATTGAGGGGACGGACCCTCCTGCCCAGAGGGAGAGTCCCAAAAAAGACGCAGCCGGAGCATCTGGGGGGATCCTGTCCGAATAGGAACTGTGAGACGGCGGGTCTTGGCAAAACCAGACGACATGCGCCCGGAAGAAGGAAAGGACGCCCTATGAAAACGCAAAAAAGTTCGGAGAGGAGACACGCGCCACCCACGCCGGTGGCGGTCGGCTCGCGCAAGCAGTTGTTTGTGGACGAGGCGTTCTTTGCTGTGACGAGAAACGTTGGACTGACCATGAATCCGCCGGAGAAGACTTACGAAGCGACGATCGGCCCGGATCGGCCATGGGAAATGAGCATCGGAAACGGCTCGGTAGTGCAGGTAGGTGACGAATACCGCATGTATTATTCAGCCAGCTATGTCTACCAGGACGGCTCCTCCGCAGCCTCCGTGGAACCCTCAAGCCGCCTGTGCATGGCGGTTTCCTCCGACGGGATCCATTGGTCCAAACCGTCACTGGGACTGGTGGAATTTCAGGGATCGAAGGACAACAACATCGTCTTTCCGGGCGAAGATGCATGGCTTTGCGGGGCGACCGTGTTTCTCGACACCCGCCCGGGCCTTCCAGATGACGAAGCATTCAAAGGCATCTTTCGCTGGACCCCCCCCGGTGTGCCGCCTTCGGAAATCTCGGAGTGGGTATTCAAGTCGCCAGATGGCCTGCATTGGACTCCGATGCGCGACCGGCAGGCGTTTCGCTATAGCGATACCGACCACGCGGTGTTCTGGGACGAACGCATCGGCAAATATGTCGTATATATGCGCTACAACTCTTCGCCCTATTACAATGCCGAGAGGGTCATCCATGAGGGATTCCGCCATGGCAGGCCCATGGTATTCGCCAACGGCGTGGCGCTCAGGGACGGCAAGGTGCCCGGTCATGACTACTGTGCCCCTGACGACGGGCGTATCTACACCTCGATGTCCTATCGCAAGGTGGGACGATACGAACTGGACAACCTCTCCCTCTGGGACGAACCTGCCAATTGGGGTGGCACGCCCCCGGTGACGGCGCTCGATTTCGATGAATCGGACCCCCCGGGCATGGATATCGACAACTGTGGTGCGCTCAAATATCCTTTTGCGGACAACGTGTATCTCATGTTCCCGGCGATGAATTGTCATCTCCCGGATCCGCCTGCCGGGATCGGCCATAACGATGCGATCTTTGAGGTCCGCCTGGCCACCAGCCGGGACGGCGTGCGGTATCACTATCCCGCGTCGCGCAGTCTCTACCTCCCGCTGGGCGTGCAGGGCGAGTTCGACAGCGGATTGGTCAGCGTGCTCCCCGGGAGCATCGTTCGCAACGGTCCGCGTCTCTATCAATATTATCACGCGCGCGACTATGCGCTGCGTCACGGAGTGGGCTGGCGGGAACTGATAAAGGAGGATAGATATAGGCCGCCGGTGATCTCCCGGATGGTGACTCGTCTGGATGGGTTCGTATCCGTGGACGCGCCCTATGAGGGCGGGGAGTTCACTACACCTCCGATGACCTTTGAGGGCGACTCCTTGCAGCTGAATGTCCAGACCAGCTTTCCCGGATGCGTGAAGGTCGAACTGCTCTCCCAGGGCCAGCCTGTAGCGGGGCGCAAACTCGACAACGCTGACCCGATCTCAGGAAACTTCATCGATCGCGCGTGCACCTGGAATGGGAACAGCGAGGTGTCGGCTCTGGCGGGTAAACCGGTTCAACTGCGTTTTGTGATGCGCGACGCCAAGTTGTACGCGTTTCAGTTTATGTCATCATGAAAGGAGATGCACGATGACCTGCAAGGAAGAAGGGAGAATCCCATGACAGACCAGGCACCGCAGCAGGAAGGAGCCGTGTCGTCCAAATCGGTGGACGTCGGTTCGCGCAAGCAGTTGTTCATTGATGAGGCGTTCTTTGCGGAAACGATGGGCGTGAGGCTGACCATGAACCAGCCCCGCAAAACCGATGAGAGGACGATCATCGCGGACAAGCCATGGGAATTGGGTGTCGGAGGGAGCGATACCATCATCAGGATGGGAGACAAATACTGGTATTATTACACCACCTGTCTCCTCCCTTCGCCCGACCGCCCGGTGATGTTCGACGGCAAGGTGTGGCAATTCCCCATTTGGTTCATGAGTCTTGCCATCTCCAAGGACGGCATTTGCTGGGAGAAGCCAGACCTTGGCTTGGTGGCGTTCGACGGCTCGAACCACACCAACATCCTCTTTCCGCCGAATATCTACAGCAGCCGGGTGGGAGGCTCGAACCACATTTTCCTGGATGGCTGTCCTGGCACACCCATGGAGGAGAGGTACAAGGCGGTCTTCGGATGGGACGGGCCGAACGGAGACTGGCCGAATGGGACCTGGATCCTGAAGTCGGCCGACGGCCTTCACTGGTTGCCGATGATGGACAGGCCCATCTACCGTCACTCCGACACCGACAACACGGTGATCTGGGATGAACGGATCGGAAAGTATGTGTTCTATTTCCGCGATAATTCGCAGCATTACGAAAAGGAGCCGATCTGCGAGGAGGTGGAATACGCCAATCGGAAGGAGATTCTCACCAACAAGGCCGGCCGCCTTGCACCTCACATATCGGGTGTCCGATACCGTGACCGCGCGTTCCGGAAGATTCGACGGTTCGAGATCGAGGACCTGCGGAAGATGCCGGAACTGGGGCAGGAGTGGATCTGCGACAACAGCCTCGTCGTCGCGGAGGCGGATCTGAAAGAAGCACCCGGTGTGGACTATGACACCAACGCCCTGCAGAAGTATCCCTGGGCCGACAACGTGTATCTGATGTTTCCCGGAATGCTACGGCATCTGTACTATCCCCCGTTCACCCGGCAGGATCCCTATCCGGAGTTAGAGGCGGAGCTTGATGCGGTCTGCGAAGTTCGCCTGATGACGAGTCGCGACGGGATTCACTTTGCTACCCCCAGCCGTTGGCCGTTCGTGCCGCTGGGGGTCGCGGGAAGCTATGACAGCGGGTTGACCGAATGCTGCACGGGCATGGTCCGCAGCGGAGCGGACCTCTATATGTACTACATCTCCCGCCACGACTCCATCCGGCACGGAGTGGTTCCGCATGAGTACTGGAAGAAAACCCCGCCGTTCATCTCCCGCTTGGTGATGCGGCTGGACGGTTTTGTCTCGGTGGATGCCGGCAACGACGGCGGGGAGTTCACGACGGTGCCGATGGTTTTCGAAGGCAACACTCTGGCACTCAACGTGGAATGCTCCGTGGCCGGGTACGTGATCGTTGAGCTGTTGCGCCATGGCCAGGCGATGGATGGCTTCACGTTCAAAGACTGCGATGTGGTTGAAGGAAACTCCATCAACAAGGTCGTCACGTGGAAGGGCAGATCGGACCTCTCGGCGCCACAGGGACAGCCGATCCAGATGCGGTTTGTGATGCGGAACAGCAAGTTGTATGCATTTCAGTTTGTGGCGTCCTGATTGGAGATTCTCGGTGATTTGGCGGAATATCGGGCCGCGTGGGCGGCTGATCCACACGGCCTGTGTGCACGCATAGTGCGGCGGAGACTGAGCACACTAACGGATCAGGAGGACGTGTATGAAGTACCCCATCACGTATATTCGCAAGGACATCCCGTCCTTTGATATTCCCCCGTACCAGGGCGAGCGGTATGAAGCCCTCGTGCCGGACACGCTGGATATCCAGGAGCGCGCGGCGCTGGCGGTAAATGGGTTGACCGGACCCACGGACCCGGAGAAGGACTACATGCTCTACTTCAACGCGGATTTTCGGTTTGATCCCCCCAGCATGCGCCATCGGAACTCGGACATCTGCCAGACCAAACTCGAGGAATCCCTGCCCCTGATGCGTCTGGTCAGCGGGAGCGACCACAACAGCCATGTGGATCCGGTGTGGATGGCAGTTGCCCTGCGCCAGATTGGTCCCGATGGGCTGTTCTACTGGCCGCTCTATCCCTGGGTGGAAACGCCCGATTGGGCGCTCAGCTATAAGGGCCGGTGTCCGCGTCCCACTGAGGGCCACTATGCGCTTCCGGCATTCTGCGGCAGACGGATAGGCGCCATGACCACCTACCTCCTGCGGGATCCGTCCGGGCCGTGGGATGCGGAGATCCGGAAGATTGTCCATGGTCTTTGCAGCATTGCCATCGACAAGGGCGACTATGCGTATTTCCCTCAAGGGGAATTCTATCCGGGCAGAACGCGGGTTCGCGACGCGGCGATGCCGGTCGGGATCTGGTCCAGCCTCGTGGGATGGACGATTGAGGGCCTGGCACAGTATCATCGGGTCAGCGGATGCAAGGAGGCGGAGGAGTTGACCGGAAAACTGTGCCGGTATCTCGTCCACCATGGCCGCTACTATGGTTCCAACGGGGAGTTTCTGCCCAACTACGCAGGCGAGGATGGCGGCCGTGTGGCGGAGCAGGAGGGGGTGCAGGGATTTGACCCGGGCGACGCTGCTGCAAAGGAGTATACCCATTTTCAGCATCACATGATTCCGCTTTTGGCCACACTGGACCACGCGCTGGCCGTGGGAGATCGGGATCTTGCCGAGTTTGTTCGTAAGGCCTTTGAGTGGGCCCGGACGAAAGGAAACGTCCTGGTCGGCTATTTTCCTGAGAACATCGACCGCGTGCACGACGAGCAGGGGTCCGAGCTTTGCGAGGTGGCCGGGATGATCGGTCTAGCCCTGAAACTCAGCGCAGCCGGGATCGGGGATTACTGGGACGATGCGGACCGCTGGATCCGCAACCAGTTTGCCGAAGGCCAGCTGCTCAGGTCCGACTGGGCCTACGGCGAGGTGGCGAAGGGTCCGAAAGGCCTGGGACTGAAGTTCGATCCGGTGATCAACAGTCGCGACCGCGTGCCCGAACGGAATATCGGCGCTTTTGCGGGTTGGCCCACGGCCAATGATTGGGGATGGGGCATCATGCACTGCTGCACGGGCAACGCCACGCGGGCGCTCTACTATGTCTGGGAGCATATGCTCTCCTACGATAAGGGCACCTTGAGCGTCAACCTGTTCCTCAATCGCCCCTCCGAGTGGGCGGATGTGCACAGTCACATTCCGTATGCGGGCCAGGTGGATGTCGAGGTCAAGAAGCCCTGCCAGCTTCGGGTGCGCATCCCCCAATGGACGCAGCCCGGCGAGGTGCGCTGCACCGTCAACGGCGAGGCGCGCACCCTCGGGTGGGAGGGTCGCTATGCCCTCGTGGGAGAAGTACGGGCCAAGGATCAGGTAAGTGTTTGCTTTCCGATCTCCGAGCGCACCGAGGAGGTGAGTATCGAGAAGCACGAGTATACCTTGATCCTCAGAGGCAATGAGGTGGTGAAGATCACCCCTCCGGGCAAGTATTGCCCGCTCTACCAAAGGGATCATTATCGCAACGACAATACTCGCTGGCTGAAAAGGACCCGTTTTGTCTCCGACGAACGCATACATTGGTGATGGCCCATCCTTCTCTCTCTGGAAGCCGGGGCCAGAAGCTGGAAGGTGGACGCAACGAGGCATGGAGTGCGGTGATGGAAGTTATCCCAGCGGCTCCCCATACAGCTGTTGCGTGAATCTGTCACCGGAGTCTGGGCAATCCCCAAAATGCTTCTGTTGATGATCAGGAGAAGGGAAACAAGGGGAGAGTCTGTGCAGGGCATCCGCAATTCTGGGCAGTAACCCAAGCAAGATGAAAACCACGTAACTCCAATGGAGGGAATCAATGGTTGGGGATGTCAGGCACCCGGTGGAAGTCTCTCATGTGAGAGTATCGGATTCTCTGGACAAGCGGATTCGTCTGGGTTTGAGGCATCTGCTTACTGAAAGGGCGAGGATATTCGGCGGAGAAGGTCACAGCCAGGGTTGGGGAGCCGACCAGGTTGGGCGTTGGCTCTACGCGGTCTCACAGGCAGTTGGGTACACAGGCGAACCGATTCCTGCGCTCGACGAGACGGTCAAGGAGTTCATCTCCCTCCAGGAGGCGGATGGATCCTGGGGGCCGGTGGATTGGGGGAATAGCAGGGCCATGGTCGGCCTGTCGGAATACTGGGAGATCACGCACGATGCGGCAGCCCTTGATTCCGCGCAAAAGGCGGGGGACTTCTATCTGCGCAGGTGTGAGGCTGTCGGGGACTCGCAGTTCCATCCGAGAGGCGGCATCGAGGGCCTTTTGGCGCTCTGGCGAGTCACAGGGGCATCCGGGTACCTGGAGGCCGCGGAGAAGGCGGCTGCCTGTGCTATCAGAAGCGAGGCACTGCTCCAGCCAGGTATTCATATGCACTGTGATTTTCTCACCCCGCTGCATGGTTTTGTGGACTTGTTTCTGGCAACCGGGAAGCGCGGGTATCTCGCGGTGGCACAGGATCTCCATGCCGAGGTGTTGCGGAAGGAGATGTGGGTGACCGGCGGCATTTCCGAAAGCGGTATCTCTGAAGATCGCGACCATACGGATGAGACGCGCGACGAAACCTGCCAGGTGGCCGACTGGCTCCGGCTTTCGCTCAGACTGTGGCAGGCTACGGGAGAGGCACGATACGTGGATGTGGCCGAGCGTACGCTGCTAAACCACCTGTATTTCGATCAGGATCACAGCGGAGGGTTCTGCGCCTATCGCTCGCTCGGCATCGGTTCGGCAACGCCATTACTGGTCCATGATTTTGTCGCCTGGTTTTGCTGTTCGATGCACGGGTTGCGCGGGTTAGTGGACACCGTCCGGTTCCTCTACACCCATACAGAGGATGGGATTGATATCAACCTGTACACCCCGTCCGAGGCAACGATGACCTTGCGGGATGGGGAGGTGTCTCTTAAGCAGGTCACGGCCTATCCATCAGAGTTCTGTGTCCGGGTGGACATTACACCCAAACGTGAGTTTTCGTTCTGTCTGAGGGCAAGGATTCCCCATTGGGCACGATCGTGCCGCATGACACTAAACGGCGCGCACATCGCGGCCGACGCAGCGAACGGATACGTCGCGATAACCAGGACCTGGAAGCCCGGCGATAGCGTGGAGGTCTGTTTTGAGGCGGGCCTCGTGCTGGTGCCAGAAGGGGTGAACGGTTTTGCCGCACCCCGTACAGAACAGATGAGGGTCAGCAAGGCGGTCGAGGTTGCCCGGGGCGCCCTCATTTACGGTCCTCTGGTGCTCATGGTGGATCCGGCCCTCCAGACGCATCAAATGTATGATTGGGACCAGGTGGAGATCCTGGTCCCACGGCGAAAGAACGGCGATTTGTTTCTTCCCCCGGTGGAGCTATCGGTACCCGGTCGTGGCGAGCTTTCTGTGCCGGGGATGTGTTTTATGACCCTGGGAAGGAGCGTGAAGCAGGCAGAGAAAAGGGAACGCAGTGTCTTCGATCCGGATCTGGTCCAGGTGCCACAGGAGAGTATTCGTTCTGAGCAGCCCGATCCCAACGATGAATCGTGGAAACTGGTGTTCCTGGTTCCTGTGTCTGAACTCACGGATCGCTGGACACCCACCCTTCGCAGGCTGGTGCCGTACGAGGTGCGGAACAATCTGTGGCTGCTGGAGGAAACTGGGGCGGAAGGTGTATTGGCCCGCGCTGCAAGCCTGCTCGACGTGGTGCGGACGGAAAGATGGCTGAAGACGACCGGCTTCTTGATGCAGTTGGCCCGCGAGGGCACGCCTTTGTAATAGCTGTACGTCGGAAGCTCGCGTACAACGGGCGAGTTGGCTGGTGCTCCATTTCGCAACTCCGTATGGGGTTAGGTGGCAGGTGCGATCCCCTGTGATCTCCCAAGACCTCCAGTGGGCCTTTGGGATTTTGAAGACCCTGAAGGTCTGGCGTATGCATCTGTCCGGGCAATAAGATCTGATTAGCGCCCAAAGGGCATTCACCGATGAAGAAAGGTCGGGACTATGAGACCTGGTAAAGAGCCTGTTTGGGTGCAGAGGGGGTTTGAGGACTTCTCCAAAGGTCGCTTCGATAATGGCGGAGATAATCTCTATGTGAACGCCAATGGGATCATTGAGATGATCCACCGGTTCGATGTCAACAACGACGGCTGCGTTGACATTGTGTTACCGAACTCTCATGGCTATATCGAGCGCGGCCCCACGTGGATTTACACGCAGGCCGGATGGGAGGGCAGCCAATGGCCCCGCCAGGAGCTGCCCAACGACAGTGGATGGATGAGCCGGGCCGTGGATGTGGACGGGGACGGATACCTCGACCTGATCGTGGTGAATGGGGAAAACGGTGTCACCTCGGAGCTCGATTCTTACATCTACTGGGGTGGAGTGGACGGTTTGACCGGTGAGCGCACCGCGCTTCCCACGGCAGGCGCGTATGATGTGGCCGCGGTGGATCTTGCAGGCAAGGGGCGTTTCGATATCATCTTTCCATCCGCGTGGGTCGACCACCACAACGCCGGGAAACCCCGACTCATGCATGTGTACGAGCAGATGGCGCCACGTAGGTTCAGAGATGTCTCTGAGCGCTATGGTCTCACCGGAGTAGCCGCTCTTGCGGTCGCGTGCGAGGACCTCAATGGAGACGGCCGGCCCGAACTGGTTGTGGCCAACTACCGGGAGGAATTCGAATACGACACTGCCTCTTTTGTCTACTGGGGAACCGAGAATGGCTTTGACGCCAGTTCAATCCTCAGGCTTCCCTCCCATTATGCCATGCAGGTCGTTCTGGGCGACCTCGATGGGGACGGCTTCAAGGAGATCCTTTTCACCGGTGGAAATAAGATCTACATCTACTGGAACAGAGGAGGTGTCTTCCGTCCGGACGACGTTGCGGTTCTGGAAGTCGAAGGCAACAGCACCACCTTCTGCCAGGGAGCCGTACGGGCGGAGGTCGCCGATGTGGATGGCGATGGCAGGAATGAACTGCTTGTAGCCACACTGGAAGGCATCGAGATACGGGCGCAGGATGATCTGCACCGTGTGGCGGCTCTGCTGCCGATGAAGTACTGTGGTTGGGTCGAGGCCGTGGACCTGGACGGCGATGGCCGGCCCGAGTTGGTCGCATCGAGGTACCAGAATGGGAAGACCTATGAAGCCGAATCAGCCGTTTTCTGGAATGGCCCGGCCGGATTCGAATCGAACCGTGTAACCTGGCTGCAGACTGCGGGCGCGGTAGGCTGCACCGCGGCCGATCTCGACGGCGACGGCCGTCCTGAGATCATCTTCAACAACACCATGCGCGGTCCATCCCAGCACGATCCGGATCTTCCGGTCTACGTCTATCTCGGCAATGAACAGTGCGAGTATACCCCTTCTCGCCGGTTGGAGCTTCCGAGCGGAGGGGGATCGAACACTTACGTTTTGGCGGATCTGGACCAGGACGGCTATGCTGATCTTGTGTTGGTCTCTTCCGAAGGATTGAGGATCTTTCACGGCGGCCCAGACGGACTCAAGCCGGACAGATACACCATACTGCCGGGTCGGGGAGAGATGATTCAGTATGTGCTGGTCGGCGACTTCAACCGCGATGGCTGGCTGGACCTGCTGGCCGTGGCCTATACCTATGACGACAAGCCGGAGACTATGGCTAACTCATCGGTGATCTTCTATGGCTCGGCTTCGGGCTTTTCGCCAGACCATTCGGTGGTGTTGCCGACTTACTGCGGCGGGAACGCGCAAGTCGCGGATGTCAATAGGGACGGATGGTTGGACATTATCGTCTATAACAAACGGGGCTACCTGTCGATGGTTCTGGGAGGGCCGGACGGCTATTCTGAAGAGCGGATGTGGAAGGTTCCTCTGGATGTTCCCGGCGTTGCCGGCGTGGCTGCCATCACCTGCGCGGACCTGAACGGCGATGGATGGCTGGACCTGATCGCGGTGGTCATGGGGCACTATACCCGCAAGGACAGCGGGTTCTATATTCTGTATGGCGGCCCGGATGGCTATGCTCAGGACAAAATCGAGTTTCATCCCACCGAGGCCTCGAGTATACTGGTATCCGTTGCCGACCTGAACAACGATGGCAACCTGGATCTGCTCGTTCCGGCTTACTCAACCAGATTCACCCGGGAGCTTCCAGCCCACATCTTCTGGGGGGATGGGAAGGGCTTCGATTTCGACCATCCTTTGGTGATCCCTTGCGATTCCTCGTGCGCTTTCATGGCGATTGACATAAGCGGCAATGGATACCTCGACCTGCTCACCGTCTGCCACCGCAATGATCTCGGACACCAGGTTGACTCTCTCCTCTTCTGGAACGGACCTGATGGGCTTTCGTTCGAGGAGGTCGTCCATCTGCCGGGCCTGGGCCCTCATCTCACCTCTCCCCGGGATTTCGGAAATGCCTACACTCGCGAGCCGCTCGAGAGTTACATCTCGCCGGCGTACGACATGACCGGTCTGAAGCCTGTCCGTTTAAGCTGGAAGGCGGACATCCCTGAAAAGACCCAGATCAAGTTCCAGCTCCGATGGGCGGAGAGCGTTGAAAAGCTTGAAGCTGCCCCCTGGGCAGGGCCTGCCGGGGAGGACAGTTTCTATGAAGAGCCAGCGGAGGAGATCGGGACCGTGGGAGAGGCCGCCAGGTGGCTGCAGTATAAGGCCATACTGGTTTCTCTCAACGGCTGCCGTTCACCCAGATTGGAGGAAGTCCGCGTGGATTTCAAATGTACCAACGGGATCACTACCGCCGCGACGACGTGCGTCGGCGGAGGGTGACGCGTTTTCTATTTGAGGAGCAGGTTTTCTGGTGGTTTTCTGCGGGGTGGGGACCGAACCGGAGCCCTTCCCTGTGAACGATTCAACCAGTCGTTGCGTGGCAGTCTCCCGATGTTTTTCTGTGGAGGACAATGATGGCTTTACTGAATGTGACCCATCGCGACCGGGCACTGCACCGCGTGTCCTCAGAGGCCGATGGGGAGGAATGGGTATACCAGATTGGCATTCCGCTCCAGGTGTCCGCCACGGAATGTGGGATCGTTCTCAACATCAGGCGCGCCCACATCCTGACCGGGGATCTGGAGATTGGAAACGATCTGGTGATCCTGGATCGCCTGGAGACCATCAGCACGGAGCGGATTGTTCCGCTCAACAGAAGCGATTCGCGCCCCAACCCGAATACCGGCAGACTGACGTTATTTGCCCGGTATCCCATAGTCGGTGGATTTGTCCCGCTCGGCGCCAAGAGGCCGGACGGCTCGGCCCACCCCCATGCCGGAACGGGATTCTTCGTCTCGCAGATCATCGGCTTCCCCTGCGACAGCACCATTCAGTGGGCGGCTGATCTGCCCCCTGAGGACCAATATCACGCGATGGAGCTTCAGCAGGTTTCCTATGATGGAAAGAGCTTCACGGTAACCAGCTCGGCCCTTCTTGCCGATGGAGATCTGCATCCCGACTGGGCACTGACCAATCCGGGGCTTTGCCACGCGATACCGGACGGGGACGACCTGCTGGCGGGATTTGCGGGGTGTCTGGACGGGCAGCCCGGACGCGCGGGGGTCCTCCGCTGGCAGAGAGAGGGGGACAAATGGCGGTCTGTGGCGTTCGTTCCCGTGACCCCAGATAGCTCTGGTGAGGCCACGCTGGTCCGCGACAGGGACGGATCCCTGCTCTTTACGGCGCGGGGTGGCAAGACATCCGGGCATGCGATGCGACTATGGCGTTCCGCCGATGGGGGGGCCTCCTGGGAAACGCTTATGGATCAGCCCCATATCCGAGCCGGCACCCCCATTTCGCTCAATCGCTGTGCGGACGGGTCCGTGTATTTTGCCGGGAACCCCGATCGGAAGACCGACTCCCTTGGAAGAGCGCTTCGATCCAATGATATGCGGGAAACGCTCCTCCTGTGGCCGCTGGCACCCGACCGCACGAGCCTCCTGGATCCGATCGTAGCCCGCGACTGTGTGGAGGATTTCGGTTTGGCGCTTCCCGGATCCATCTGGATTGCCGATCATCCGGTGGGCCTCACGGTCCGTCTGGCAGATGGTCAGTGGCACCATGTGTTCTGCTACCGCGTGCTGGATCGCGACGAGGTCGCCCAGGATGCCCCAACCACACCATGCACAGGGACGTATGTGGAGGAGATCCAAAGCGATGGCGAGAGCGGAGGACTCTGGGAATTTTGACGCGGGAGGAGATCGGAAACTCACCGAATGTTTTCTCTCGGAAGATCATGTCTTTTGATGATCTGGATTGCAGAGGATGCGGGCTCGTAGGCCTGTGGCTTCGAGCGACTCACCGGCTGTGGAGCAGAAATCTCTCGGCTTTATAATTGGAGGATAGGGTGGCTTTACTAGATGTAACACATCGGGGACGGGCACTGCACCGCGTGCCGTCGGAGGTTGATGGGGAGGAATGGGTATATCAGATTGGCATTCCGCTCCAGCTTTCTCCCACAGAATGCGGGATCGTGCTGAATATCAGGCGCGCCCACATCCTGACCGGGGATCTGGAGATCGGCAATGATCTGGTGATCCTCGATCGTCTGGATACCATCAGCACCGAGCGGATTTTCCCGCTCAATCGAAGCGACAGGCGTCCTCATCCCTCCACCGGCAGGAATACGCTGTTTGCGCGCTACCCGCTGGTCGGCGGTTCTGTACCGCTTGGGGCAAAGCGGCCCGATGGCTCGATACATCCCCATGCCGGAACGGGATTTGCCGTCTCACAAGTCATCGGTTTTCCCGTAGACAGCAAGGTACAATGGGCGGGACATCTGCCGGAAGCGGAGCAGTACCACGCGCTCGAAGTCCAGCAATATGCCTACGACGGACGGCATTTCTCGGTTACCCATGTGGACCTCCTCTCCGATGCGGAGCTTTTTCCCGGTTGGTCTTTGGGCGCTCCGGGGCTCTGTCATGCGGTGCCGGACGGGGACGATCTGCTGATGGGTTTCAGTGGAAATCAGGAGGGCGGGACTCTCCAGGCCGGAACGCTTCGCTGGCGAAAAAACGGAGAAGAATGGCATCCTTCGGCCTTTGTTCCCATCACCAAAGAGGGCCGGTTCAGTGAGGCCACCCTGGTTCGGGACACGGATGGCGCGCTCCTCTTTACGGCCCGAGGCGCTCCTCCGCTCGAGAAAAAGATACAGGTGTGGCGCACTGCTGATGGGGGAGCCTGCTGGGAGCAGGTCCTGGACCGGCCTCAGTTACGAGCTGGAACGCCCGTTTCCATAAACCGTTGTGCTGACGGATCCCTGTATATTGCCGGGAACCCCGATCGGGACACCGATTCCCTGGGACGCACTCTGCCTTCCATTGAGATGCGGGAGACTTTGCTGCTCTGGTCTCTGGCACCCGACCGTCGCAGCCTGCTCGATCCCATCGTGGCTCGGGATTGTCCAAGAGAATTTGGCCCCGCGCCAAACGGATCCATCTGGCGTGCCGATCATCCGGTTGGCCTGACCGTCCGCTTGGCAGATGGTCAGTGGCACCACATGCTCTGCTACCGCGTGTTGGATCGAGAGGAGTGCGTGGGCGATGCCATGCTCACGCCGCATACGGGTACGTTTGTGGAGGAGATCCAAAGCGATGGCGAGCACGCGGGGATCTGGCAATTCTGATCCCGTAGCTCTTGCGAGATTCGTCGAACCCCATACTTCCTGGGGAACCATGATCAGGACATCAGATGGTCGATACGGGTATCGCAGCCAGTTTGGCTTGAACAGCAGCATCGTCTTTAGGTCGCAGAAACGGCCCATGGAAAGGGCTGTGAAGATCATCCAAGAGAACAGACCGGCGCAGGGGTCATCCGGACCCCATGCCGGGAAACACATTCTTACCATAGAAGGGGCGGTGCATGGGAAACGCAGGGATCAATCAAATGAGATTCAAGGATAAAGTGGCCATTGTGACGGGGGGAGGTTCCGGGATCGGGAAGGCAACGGCGATCATGATGGCCAGAGAAGGGGCAAAGGTGGCGATCAATGCACGCCGGGAAGGACGCTGCGAGGAGGCGCTGGGGGAGATCCTTGCCCAGGGCGGAGAGGCGATGGCGCTCCCTGGGGACATTTCCGATTCAGCGCATGTGGAAGCGCTGGTGCGGCAGACCTTGGAGAGATGGGGGCGCCTGGATATCGTGGTTGCCAATGCCGGGGTAAACGGGGTATTTGCTCCCATCGAGGACCTGACGGTGGAGGAGTGGGATTATACGCACGCGATCAACGTCAGAGGGACGTTTCTGACCGTAAAATACGCGATTGCCCCCCTCCGGGAGTCCGGCGGGGGGAACATCGTGATCGTCAGCTCGGTCAACGGTACGCGTATTTTCTCGAATGCGGGCTTTTCACCCTATGCGACCAGCAAGGCGGCCCAGGTGGGTTTTGCCAAGATGGCGGCATTGGAGTTGGCGCCCTATAAGATCCGGGTCAACGTAGTCTGTCCCGGAGCGACTGCCACGATGGTGCATGAGAATACACAGTTCAGGAACGTCGACCGGGTTACGATCCCACGGAGTTTCCCGGCGGGGGAGATTCCGCTGGTAAAGGAACGGGCAAGACCGGAACAGGTGGGGGAGGCCATTCTTTATCTGGCCTCGGACGCAGCCGATTATGTCACCGGAACCGAGTTATACGTGGATGCCGGGCTTTCTCTTTTTGTGGGATGAAAAAAGCAGCGCATCGTGTGTGATGACCTTTGGCGCCAGGAACGCTTCGGAAACATCGGCGCAGGATGCCCTGCCCCCCCCCATGTGCCAGACAGTTCTGACGGATTCCAAGAAGGTATGATTTGCCCAACGCCATTTTTGAGGGAGGAACAGGATGACAATAAAGACCCTTGATATCATCCATCACAACCATTTCGATTTGGGATATACGGATCACCCCACAATCGCCCTTGCGCTGCAGAAGCGATACATCGATCTGGCGCTGGATGCGATCGATGCCACCCGGGACCGGAAAGAGGGCGAACGCTTTTGCTGGACGGCCGAATCGCTCTATCCGGTACACGAATGGTGGCAGGAAGCGAACTTGGGGAGGAAGGATCGGCTTATCCAAGCGATCCATGCCGGGCAGTTCGAGGTCACCGCTTTCCCGTTCAATAACACGCTATTTGCAAACGAGGACCAGTGGGACAAGCTGACCAACTGGATCCCTGAGGAGCTATGGCGCAGATTTGGACCTCGATGCGCTATGCAGATTGATGTCAACGGGATTTCTGTGGCTGGGATGGAAAGGGCCGCCCAGAAAGGAATCGAATTCTTGTGGGTAGGCCCCAACACCTACCTCGGCAGGACTCCGTTTGACCCGCCTGCTGTGTTTGACTGGAAAATGCCGGACGGAAGCAAGGTATTGGTGTGGGTCAATCCGGTTTACGGCAATGGGTTTGGACTGTTCCACACCAACTGGCGCCAAGGGCCTGTGCCCGCTGCTTCCGATCTGCGTTACCGGCCGCCCCAGGAAGGCGATTTCTTCCCGACAAGCAAAGGGGCGTTGCTGGAGGCTCATCGGAGATGCGGCGAACAATTGGATCTGATTTGTTCTGACGGCCTGATCCATCCAAAACATCCTGGAGGGGATGATGGAACAAGTCCGCTGGGAGGGGACATCGGTTTCATGTCGGAACGATTGCCCGTCTCGGTCACCAATCAGTGGCGTATGGACAACGATCCTCCCTTTCCTCCTTTGGCGGATTTTGTGGCAAGGTGGAACGAGATGGGACTGACTCCCGTACTCAGACTGACCACTCCGTCCGTTGCACTCCAGGATCTGAAGGAGGCGACCCGGACTCCCATCCGGGAGTGTTCGGGGGAATGGATTGACTGGTGGACCAATGGAACGGCTTCCGTTCCCCTCGAATGGGCGGCCAGTCGAAAGGCGAAACGAATCCTGACCTCGCTCAAGAGCCCTTTTCTGGGCCCATTCGATGAGCAGGCGTGCGGGAAGCGGGATCGGATCCTGAAGGATCTCTGCCTGTTCGACGAACACACCTTTGGTTCGTGCGTCTCGGTAGGACATCCGTATAGCGAGGCCGCCCGCGGGCAGGCCTTTGAAAAGGGACGCTATGCCTATCAGGCGCTGGCCCACGCGGAGATGCTGTTGGCAGACAAGATGCGCGCGCTGCTCAAAGACGCTCCCCGGGGCATCGCAGTGGCCAATACGTCGCACGTGCCCGCAAGCGGATGGGTGAACTTGCCGGCCAACTGCCTGAGAGGAATCTATGCAGCCGTACGAAATCTCGACACCGGACTGGTGGGGGAACTCGCCTACTTGCCGGGCCCGGAGGATTTTTCCGGTACTCCTGCAGAGCCGGAGCAAGTGAGCAGCACCAACGTTTCCCGAACGTGGCCGGATCTTGTGCCGCGTCAGACGGTGCGATTCTGGTCCGGGAGCATTCCGGCGCATAGCATACGGCATTTTGAGCTCCTGGATGCGGGTGCGGGAGATCAGGGGAGCCCGGCCGGAAGCGATCGATGCGCGAGCAGCTCGGCTCACATTGAGACCGATCCTTTGGGATGGCCCGAAAAACTCACTTGGAATGGGATGGCGCGCAGCTTGATCGAGCGCGGTTTTGGCGATTTCCTCTCTGTGGGGTTTGCGGGGCTGTTGCCCCGCGCGGAGTATGTGGGATTATTCGGTACCCTGGACCCGGCATCCAGGAAGGAGAAAATTGCCGAGTTCGTAAGGCAGGAAACCAGCCAGACCATGCCGGCCCAGGGGGTGGCGGAGTCCCCTTTTACCACCACCTTTGACCAACGATTCGACCATCCTTCGCTCCTGTGGGGGATACGACGGCTGGAGGTTTGGAAAGAAGAACCCCGTGCGAGATTATCTGTCACGATCAACCGGCGCTCTTCCATGAACCCGGAAGTCTTCTACATTCGGTTGCCGGTTCCCTGTGGGGGAACCGTTCCATGCATCCGTAATGGCGGACACGTATTCAAGCCGGGCGAGGGACAGATTCCGGGGTCGTGTATGGACTACTACGCCATTGATGACGGGGTGCATTACGCTTCCGAAAAGGGCCACTGGATCCTATCCTGCAAAGAGAGTGCACTGATCGCGTTCGATGAACCCAATCCCACCGTGTCACTGAGAGCATCCATCCGACACCCGGAAAACCTGCTGGCCATTGTATTTGACAATACTTGGAACACTAATTTTTCGGCGGACAGCCATGGGGTCATGGAATTCACCTATGATCTGGGGTGGGCAAAACGGCTGGAGCACGAAGCGGAGGCATGGGAGATAGCGGAAAGTCTCTCGTCGGAGTTCGTGGTCGCGGTGAAAGTGTAGCACCTCCCCGATGCTGCGGGGAACTCCGCATCGGACCAACTGACGGAGAACGTGCAGGAGACCGTATCATTCACGAGGGGTCTGGAGTTGACGCACGATGTCATTCCGGGCATCAAATAAAGGTCAGGGGAAGAAATGGGAGCTTTCACACGGTCTGAGGATTTCCTGAGAGGTACCCTGCGGGAAGATCCATTTGGCATGATGGTCGAGTCGGTCGCCCGCGAGGGGGATAGGATGGTGGTGCAGACAACCGGCGCTGTTTTCGAGATCGATTGCGCCAGGGGGCAGGTCAGAATCAGCCAAAGAATCGGCAAGGAACGACCTGTCGCTACGCTTCATGCAGCGCCGATGGATGGGAAGACACCCTTCCAATCACTGCGAGTAGAAGAGCAGACGCCGGGGAGCGTTGTTCTGGGAAACCCCGACCAGCGGGGGATCATCCAGATAAACGGCGATTCGCTCTTTTCCTTGTCGTGTGCGTCGGAGGAGTGGATGACGCTCAGGACTGAATTCAGCCCAGCCTTCTGCTCTCACGCGGACGGCCACTCGATGTATATGGACGATCTGGGCGGAATAACGGTGCATCCGTGGCGCGACCGGGGTCTTCCGACGGCGTTTCCTCCCAAGCCGCAAGGGGTCTCCTCCACCGAGAACGGCCGGTTTGTGGACGTGGTAAGAATTGAGCCGGGCGAGGAGCTGTGGCTGAGCGTCGCTCCTGCCAGGGAGTTCGACTGGCAGGAATCGTTCAAATCCATCTACTGGCATCGGGGGGACGGCACCGAGTTCTGGACTGAGGGCGACCAGGCGCTCCCGTGGACGCCGGAGACGGCCTGGCCGGACGATGAGGCATTTCTGAGAGGAATCGCGAAGGATTATGACGTGCTGCATCTTCAGGCGGAGTGTGCGCTGTGGCAGAACTGGAATCTGGGATACATGCCGCGTTTCCCGGACAGGGCTAAGCGATGTCTGGAGACTGCCCACCACCTCGGGCTTAAGGTAGTCGTCTATGCCTCACCGTTCTATTTCTATGCCGGGACCGAGTTTGAGAGCAGGGACTTCAGCGTGCCGGAATGGTCCAGGGATTGGTGGCGGTGCGGTAACTACCATGGGGACAACTGGGAGCGATACGTGGAAGCCATCCGGAGATTGCTGGCAGGATACGATGTCGATGGCATCTATTTTGACGGCAGCTTCCTGCTCAATCTCCCCAACACCTACAAGATGACCCGGCGGATACGGAGCCTTCTCGGGCCGGAGCGGATTCTCTACAGTCACTGCACGTGGTCTCCTCCTGCCTACAGCAAGGTGCTTTCCTGTCCGGCGGTGAACACCTACTGCGATTTTCTCCTCAGGGGCGAGGAAAGCGCCGAGTTGTATACCGACGAGAGCCACTTGCGGTATTGCATCAGTGACTACCGGATGGGAAACTCGGTCAGCCTGCTCTGCAACAGTGGCACGAAGCAATCCGTGACGAAAGACTGGATTGACCGCCTGATTGCCGCGAATCTCCGCCTGCCCTACGACCCTGGAGTGGGTACGGAGGTGTGGCGATACTATCTGGAAAAGCTGAGGACGCTGGGTGAAGTCAAGTCCCCATCTTGGCCGGCATGAGCGCCCGCTCGCGTGAGCGGGTCAGCCCGTCATCGCGAGCTGATTGATGCGGAGTGCTGTTTGGATCGTCTTTCGAACCATCGGCAGGCAGCGGCGGCCCTAGATCCTGCGCTGCCGCGGTTTGACATCGAGCAACACCCAGCCAGAGAGATTTCAACAACGCACGTCTGGGGCAAGGGACTCTGGCAACCGATCGAAAGAGGGGATTCGCAAAGTGTCCTAAGTCGATAGCATAGAAATCTGCCCTTTTGTCTTTGTCCGCAAAGGGGTCAGGGATTTTGGCTGGCTTGATCAGTTTCTTCTTGCGTTGACGTTCGTTTGGGTTTATCCTCTGGGTATGAAGATCATCGAGCCGGAGCCAAGACAAGGAGGTTTCTCGGAGGATTTTTGCGGGGCATTGGGACAGGTCTTGTGGTCATCATCCACGCTAGCTGAAGACCCACAGGGGGAGCCGGTTGAAAGGATGCTTCGTTGTGGCGAAGAGTCTGGATGACATGGTGCGCATACCCGCCAAATACTGCAAGAGCCGAAAGCCCGCATGAAGGGCGCCAAATTCAACTCCTGCCGACGAATGGCAAAGGAGTGGGCCCGCGTGCATGACGTCTGCCTGATGGGCATCCCATGATCCTCTATCGAAGGATTTTCGGGCGCGATATCCGGAAGGCTTGGGTGGTTTTTGAGAAGGGAGGAGTGACTGTAATGAGATCGGAACAGGTGATTGACATCGGGGATCGTCTGGAGCTTTTCGTGGATGGGCATCTGATCGACAGCATGACGGCTGGAGCAGCGCTCCGCCTTCACAGGCCCACACTCCGGGAGAAGGCGCTCGTCACGGACAAGCCATGGGAAGGCAATATGTGCGGGTATGTGACCGTGTTTCGCGACGAGGACATTTTCCGCATGTACTACAAGACCTGGCACGGAGTCCTGGAGGAGGGACGGATGGAGGAGCGCCCGTTCTCCATTGCGTATGCCGAGAGCAAGGACGGGATATGCTGGCAGAAGCCTGACTTGGGTCTATTCACTTAGAATGGTTCCAGGAGCAACAACCTCGTCTGGAAGGGCGAGGGTGAAAACCTGAAGGGCATTCACGGTTTTTCCCCGTTCAGGGACGCAAATCCCGCGTGTCCGCCACCTGTCAGGTACAAAACGGTGGGTGCGGATAACCATTGCACAGGGGGCCTGTATGCGATGGTCTCCGCGGATGGCATCCACTGGTCCATGCTGCAGGAGGAGCCCATCATCACCCAGGGGGGCTTTGACTCGCAGAACGTCGTGTTCTGGGACTCCGTGCGCGGGGAATACCGGGCCTACATCCGCGACTTTCGGGACGGGCGGTGTCGGGATATCCGGACCGCTACGTCGGATGATTTTCTCAACTGGACCGATCCGGTCTGGCTCGAATATCCGGGAGCGCTGGAGGAGCAGTTATACACCAACCAGATCATCCCCTACCACCGAGCGCCGCACCTGTTCGTCGGGTTCCCGACGCGGTATACGGAGCGGGAGTGGTCGGAGTCCACCAATGCCATGCCCGAGCTCTCACATCGGCGGCTCCGTTCTTCTGTATCCCCCCGCTATGGCACCGCCCTGACGGATGGGCTGTTTATGAGCAGCCGCGATGGAAAGACCTTCAACCGTTGGGGGGAGGTGTTCATCCGGCCGGGCCTGCGGCCGCAGGACAACTGGACGTATGGGGACAACTATCAGAACTGGGGCGTAGTCGAGACCGAGTCCGATCTTCCCGGCGCGCCCAGGGAGCTTTCATTCTATGTGACGGAGGGATACTGGCGGGGGGAAAGCACGACCTTCCGCCGCCATACGTTGCGTTTGGATGGCTTCGTCTCGGTCCAGGCGCCCATGAGCGGGGGTGCGTTTGTGACCCAGCCGCTCCGCTTTGAGGGGTCCCGGCTGGTTCTCAATGTTTCCACCTCCGCCGCCGGAAGCGTGCGCGTAGAGATCCAGAATGCCGATGGCCGACCCCTCCCAGGGTTCTCGCTGGCGGATTGCGATGAGATCGTGGGAGATGAGATTGAGCGCGTGGTGAGCTGGAAGCAGGGGAGCCGGGTGGGTCATCTGGCTGGAAAACCGATCCGGTTGCGGTTCGTGATACATGATGCGGATCTATACGCACTGCGTTTTGAGTGAGCATGCGCCCGGACAGTTGAGGGCGCAGATGAAGTGGTTTCTTTTGGGGGGCGTGTGGAGGGCTGCCGTGAAATGACCGGATGGCATGGGGAGGAATGAGTGAGCGCGTCTGAATCCGGGTTTCCCGAGGGAAACAGGAAAATGCCAGTGGTGCGGACCGACCTGTGGCGAGCAAAGAAGAAGGGAGCGGGGCGCTATGAAGATCACACAGGTGGAAGTGGTGGAGCCGGACGAGAAGAATGAGGCGCATTACTATTGGGTATTGATCCACACCGATGAGGGCATCACCGGGCTGGGGGAGACCTATCACGGAATGAAGGGGGCTGCCAAAGCCTGTATCCAGGCATTTGGCGAGGGGTTGATCGGTCAGGACCCTTCGGATATTGAGGGGATCTTCCAGCAGATGTTCCATCACTCCTCGTATCACGGACAGCAGGGAGCCGAGTTTCGGGCGATGAGCGCGATTGATGTGGCGCTGTGGGACATCAAGGGGAAGGCCCTGGGTGTGCCCATTTATCAATTGTTGGGGGGGAAATGCCGCGACCGCGTGCCGGTGTATTTCAGTGGGGGCATGGACGGGATTCCCATTGAACGGCGTGCGGTCATGGATCGGGCGCAGTGGCTGGTGGACAATGGATGGAAGGCCTTCAAGACGGATGTATTCGCCAGGCACCGGGACGAATGTATGGGGAAATACATCAGCCTGCAGGCGATCCGGAAGGCTACGGATACGCTGCGATGGGTTCGGGAGGCGGTCGGCGATAGGCTGGAGATCTGTATGGATTGCCATGCTTACTGGGACGTGCCCAGCGCGATAAAATGTGCCCAGGCGCTGGAGGAGTTTAATGTGATGTTTATCGAGGAACCCACCGGCCCCGACAACGCGGCGGCGATGGCCAAGGTGGCCCGGTCCACGACCACGCCCATTTGCACGGGTGAGCGGCTGTTTGGCCGATCCCGGTTCCGGGAGCTGTTGGAGAGCCACGTGTGCGATATCATCATGCCGGATCTGGCATGGACCGGGGGAATTTCGGAGACGCGGAAAATCGCCTATATGGCGGAGACCTATTATGTGCCCATTGCACCGCACAACTATGGGCCGGTTACCTGCATGGCGCTGGTTCACGTGATGGCGCATGTGCCGAATACCCGGTATCTGGAGTTTACCGTCAACCACTACGAGACGTCGGAGGGGATCAGTGGGTGGGAGGGGATGGGATGGAACCGGTGGGTGGATCAGCCCATTGTGGCCAGAAACAGTGCGCTTCCGCTTCCAGCGGAGCCGGGGTTGGGGATCGAACTGAGCGAGGAAGTGATGGCGCGCCATCGTCGGAAGGCGTGAGATCAGCATCGGGGTTGTTCTTCCCCGGTCGGGATCACTCAGGAGGCATGGAGTTTGCCCTGCAGATAGGGATCGGGACCATCCGTCCTCACGCTGGTTTTTCAGGAAGTTCAAAGAAACACAATGGAGGTCCCTGCAAAAGTCCGGAAAACGACCTGGCGCCGCTTCGTTCATCGTGGCAAAATGGTTCAATTATCGCAGGGAAAATTGAAGATAGTTCCCCTCATAAGCCGAAGCAATTATAGCAGACAGAGCTCCTGTGTCAATTTGGTGGAACAGACATTCTTGTCTGTTCAGCTCCATAGCCATCCAGGTCAGACAGGAATGTCTGACCTACTAGACCTTGCGAAAATGATTGCTGCTCTATGATTTTTGCGGGAGGCTCAATAGGTAACCATTTAGCATTATTGAGCATCGCGAATCCGTTTGGTAGTTCTCGTAAACGTCCGCTTCAGGTCTTCCTCCGCGTCTTTGCGGCAGCCTGCAGTCTTTTCAGATTCGCATAAGAATGGGAGTGTGCCATGAATACTGTTTTTGACCCGAAAAAAGGGAGATGGGAGATGAACTGGCCGGAGCGCATTTCGCGGCACGACCTGGTCTATCTTTCCCCTCCGACAGATCCGGCGCAGGGGTTGCCCATAGGAAACGGCGACCTCGGTGCCTTGTGCTGGTGTGAGGGCTCCAAGATCATCCTCGCGCTTAACAAATGCGATCTCTGGGATGACGCCCAGTCCGGTCGTTTTCACAACTGGCGAGCGGAGGAGGAGGAATTCAGCACGACCCTGCGCCATGCGGGCCGCCTGATCATTGATTTTGGGCTGCCGATTTTTGACGTGTTCTACCTCTCCCATTTTGAGGGCAGGCTCTCGCTTTCCGATGCTTCTTTGAGTATGACGGTATCCGGTCCTTTTGGTTCCCTTTCATTCAAGGCGTATGTGAGCCACCAGGACGGGGTGCTCTGCTGTGAGATGGAGCGCAACTTCAACGAAAAACTGCCCGTTGAAATCACCGTGGAACGGTTTGGCTCCCGAACGTTTTCCCATTGGTATGCCCTGGTCAATCGAAATGCCGAGCTGGGCCTTGCGGGGACGGAGTCTTGCGCTGATGGCGACGGAGCCTATATCCGCCACCGGCTGACCAGTGGAACCTTTGCGCTGGGATGCAGCGTGGTCGACGACGGAGGAGGAAGTGTAGCGATGGGAGTGACGCATTCCCACGCCTCCAGAATAACGCTCTCGGGGATGGACGAGAAGAAGTGCTCCGTGATGGTTGCCGTGACTTCCCCCATGACAGACGATCCGATTGCAGCGGTCCGATGCAAACTTGCGCACGCGAAAGAGCGGGGATATGCCGGTTTGTTTGAGGCGCACCAAGAAAGCTGGAAGGCCTTCTGGCAGCGTTCGCTGATGGAGTCCGGTGATGACTATCTCGACAATCTGTGGCACCTGACTATGTACTATGCGAATGCCTCCCAGCGCGGCAAGTACCCCGGACGCTTCATCAACGGACTGTGGGGCTGGAACCGGGATGTGCAGAACTGGAACTTCTATTTTCATTGGAACCAGCAGCAGACCTACTGGCCCCTCAATGCCGCCGGGCATCATGATCTGATGGATTCCTATCTCGATTTTCGGTTCGATTCGCTTGCCCACGCGAAAGAGGATGCCAGGGAACTGTTTGGCTCCGATGGCGCGTTTGTTTCCGACGTATGTGACCGGCATGGATACAATTCGATGAGCGAATCGCACAATCACACCCCGGTGGCGCAGATTGCGATGGATTTCTGGCGGCAATATGAATATACCGGCGACCGTAGTTTTCTCGAAAGCCGTGTCCTGCCCTATTTGCTGGAGGCGGCGTATTTCTTTGAGTCGCTCTTTGAGAAAGGGGAGGACGGAAACTTCCACGCGAAAGAGGGGACGGGGTACGAGGGTTGGATCAAACTGAGGGATGGGATCACCGAGTTGGTATACGCCAGAGTGCTGTTTTCGACTGCTGTCAAAGCCCTGGAAGAAGCCGGCATAAATGAGCCCCGCGCCGAAAAATGGAAGGGGATCCTGGATCATCTCACCCCCATTCCTGTCATGAAGGCGGAGGAAACCTGCATCCAGAAGGATGGGAGCGGCTTCGTGCTTGGGAGAGGAATGTTCAGGGGAGAAGGCGCGTATTCCGACCGCGTGCTGGCTGCCGGCTATGGCATCGAGGAAAGAGATTGGTTGGCTTCAAAAATTCCCTCCGATGAGCATCGGATTCCTTCTACGGAGGTTGATGAACTGCTCAGGGTGCTGGAATCCAGCCATTTTCCCTACAGTTCGATCAGGGAAGACATGAAGGTGAACGATGGGATATTCCCGTTTGTGGAAAACGCGGCCGTATTCCCGTCCGGACTGATCGGGCTCTCCCAGCAGAATATGGAGTTATATGGGGCAGCGGTTGATACGGCCAAACTTTTCGCGCCGGACTGCATGGGTTGGGATCCCGTGCCCATTGTGCTGGCGCGGTTGGGACGGGCTCGGGAGATGAGGCAGATCATAGAGAATTGGCCCGTCCGATGGCAATGCTGCTGCAATGGCTTCGGTCATTACGGTCCCAGGGATGTGATGAAATCCGACGGCGCGCTGCGATTTAGAACCACCATGGTCAAGGACGCCTCTCTGCCGGAGGGACAACGGGAGAAGGAACCCTTCCCTTTCCCGGCGGAGCCCTTCAGACATATGGGCATGGAATCCATGTCCGTGCTGGCCTGTGCCCTCAATGAATCGCTTCTGCAAAGCCATGACAGGATACTCCGCATAGCCCCGGCTGCTCTGGACACCCAGGATGCGCGTTTCACACTGCATGCGGTGGGCGGGTTTGTGGTCTCGGCTGAAATCCGAGAGGGAAGTCCAGCGTGGATTTTTGTGGAAAGCCTGCACGGGAACCCCTGCACCATGGAAAATCCGTGGCCGAAGGCGCATCTTTATAGAGCGGGGCAGCTTGCTCTTTCCACTGTGGAGAAGCAGGTAACCTTCCAAACGGAGCCGGGAGAACGCTTGATGATGGTACCGGAGCAGGGGTTTTTTGGGCAGTGGGAGACGAAGCCTGCGACGTACGAGAGAAATGAGGCACCCAAGACGGATGCCACCGGAAGGGTGACGCTGGGTTTGGCCCGGATGTTCTGATTGCCCCGAATGAACGCGAATGAACCAAAATCACCGCGAATGAACGCGAATAAAGGCGAAGAACCGCGAATAGACGCGAATAGAAACAAACAACTGTGAACGGTTTCGGGTCCGTGGGTGTCCATTCGCAGGGTTCTGGTGAGGTCCTGTAATCTCGCTCTTTGGCGCATGGTGATGGCAAAATGAGGAAGGAAACACGTATGAGAAAAACCTTTGAGCCCCTCTGTGGCACGGTATATGCGTATGCAACGTTCGGGATCGGGTCGCAGAATCCCTTGCCCGCTTCAGAGGGCGGTGATCGGGGCACGATCCTCATCACCCTGATGGGCGCTGCGTCCGAGAGCGCGGAGTTGCTGCCGGTGGTTCGTTTCGGTCTGGCGGACGGTGGACGACGGGATCCCGGGAACACGCAGCTTGTGCCCTGGGTCTCGGATGGGCGGATCGGGTATTTTGGCGATCATGGTCGGCCGAACACCCGCTACACGATGCGCATCCGCATTGGGATCGCCGAGAGCGTGATGGATGTCCATGTTCGCGCGGAGGGGGAGGAGAAGTGGTTTCCGCTGGCGAAGGGGGTGGCGACCGAGTACCGCGTGGAGGAGGTGTGCGAGGCGCGTATAGATCGGGCTCCGGACGCAGAGGAGGTAGCGGATTTTTATATAGGGAACGAGGTTTGGCCGGAGGGCGAGCGGGTGCGTCCCTACCGGTTCGCCAAGCCGGATCGCACGGTTGGACCGGACGGTGGGTTCCGGTTCCAGAGCCGGCGTTCGTTCTGGACGGAACGCGACCACGTGACGGTAGCCCGGACGGAAGCACACTGGTTCGGGTTTCCGGATCTTGTCCAGACCCGAAGCGGCAAGCTCATCTGCACGTACACGGAAGGGGTTGGACACGGCGGCGGGCCGAGGGTGCTCATCCGGGAAAGCGGTGACCTGGGAAGGACGTGGGGGGAACCGCGGGAGATCGGGAGCGGGAAGTGCAACACCAGCCGCATCCAACAACTCCGCGACGACACACTGCTGCACATCTATGATCTGTATCCGGGCAACCCAGTGCTGCAGACGAGTACTGACGATGGGGCGACCTGGACGGATCGCCGCGAGCTGGACCCGGAAAAAGCAGGGGGTCGGTTATGTATCGTGCCGAGCCGCGTGCTGGAGATGGAGGACGGTTTCTGGCTGCTGGCCGGATCTACATGGTTTCCTCCCTCAAACCACGAGTGCATCGAGATCTACCACTCTCCCGACCGCGGCATCACCTGGGCGCTCTGGTCTGCAATCGAAGACTATCCGCCTCATTCTCTCTCCGAGCCGAGCCTGGTGGCGCTCCCGGATGGGCGTCTGGTGTGTTACATGCGGGAGGAGCGCGGAGACGGTCTGCCGGGATGCAAGGCGTATTCCGCCGATGAGGGCAGGACTTGGTCCGAATTGGAGGAACTGCCCTTTGCCGTTACCGGGCGGACCTGTGCGGAATTGCTCAGCGATGGCCGGGTGCTGCTGACCTTCCGCTCGGGAATCGGCCGGCCAGACCTCTGGGCCTGGGTGGATGATCAGAGTCCCTGTGCTGGACCGAAAATAAGCGGCGCGCACTATGATGACTCCACCTCGGTTGGGCTTTTGGACGACGCGCTTCACATAGACCACGACGGCAGGCGCGGTCAATCGACGATCTACTATCTCAGACCACCGGAGACGCTCGGAGCGGCTATTGATCTGACCGCAGAGCTTCGAGTCATCGCCAACGGGGGGTGTGCCGCGACCATCGGCATTCCGCATGCCGGCAAAGTGCGCTTCTTCTCGGATCGCGTCGAGATGGCCCATGATCCCGGGATTGGATTTCCCATAGACGCCACCCGATTTCATGTCTATCGCATCCACTCCAGGGACGGGCGCTTGCGGATTCTTGCAGATGACCAACTGAAGTTGGATACCGACCGTCTGTGCGAGCGGCGGGCACGGTCCTACTACAACCTTCCGTGGACGAACAATGAGAGGGATTGCCCGCAATGGCTGGTTGATCCGGGGCGCGATAACCGGTGGTGGATCTACGATGTGTGTCTGACCTTTGGGAACGAGGTGGACTCGGATGCGCCGATGGCTCCCGCCTGTGCGGTACCTGCATGGCTTGATCAGAAGGGCCAGGTGCTCATTGAGCCGACCCATTTTTACACCCCCCAGATTACGCCGCGGTCCAGTGGGTCCAGCGTATGGAAGCGGGTGGAATGTCTCGTTCAGGAGAAGGATGGAGCGGTCTGCCGGACCTCATGGACGGCCAGCCGGGATGGGTTTCCAGACCAATACCAGCTGGACCATGTTCTCGAGGTAGAGGCCACGAACTGGGGAACCGACCAGGGGTATTCGGGCTGGGCCCAGTTGGCTGATGGACGGATTCTGGTGCTCAACTATACGGACGATACGGCGCTGGTCAATCAGCCGGCCGGATACTGGGGACGATCCTGGATTCGAGGCACCTGGCTGACATTGCGGGACCTGGATGTTTGAGCACGGGGACTTGGGTGTTTCAGTCAAAAACCAAACAATTGAACACTGAAGGACACTGAAGAAACACTGAAAAAAACAATGACAAAGCACCGAAGAAGCAGGTTCGGGTGTTTCGGTTTTCTTCGGTGTTCAGCCGGATTGGATTGGTATTTCAGTGAAAGGCCAGGCCATTGAAGACCGAAGGACACGGAAGAAGCACTGGAAAGGCACTGAACACGCAGGTTCGGGTGTTTCGATCTTCAACCGGGCTTGATTGGTACTTCAGTCAAGAGCCAAACAATTGAACACTGAAGGACACTGAAGAAACACTGAACAGACAATGACAAAACACCGAAGCAGCAGGTTGGGGTGTTTCGGTGTTCTTCTGTGTTCAATAGGTTTGGATTTGTTTTCTTGCTGAAAATGACTTCCCCCGGGGGAGATCATACTGTAACTGTCTGTCATGGAAAGAGGCGAAATGAGAAAAGCAGCACCTGTTCCAGAGGCCGTGCAGCTATCCGAGTACCACTTGGCCGCGCTCAATCGCCGCCGCCGGATCATTGATCTGGCGGGCCTGATAGAACCGTTTGGGGTTGGACCGAAACGATGGATAGGTTGGCGATTCAGTCTCGTGGACCAGCCGGGCGTGGCGATCGACAGCCTCTGGTGGTGCATCAACGAAGGGAACTTTGCCGTCTACCCCAGCAAGATCCTCCCGTTCGAAAAGGTTCCCTCCATGAAACCGTGGTGGGATGCCGGAGTGGATGTCCTTCAAGTAATGGTGGAGGAGACGCACAAGCGCAACGTGGAAGCCTTTTTCGCGTACCGTCTCAACGGCTATGACCGCGACTCGGACGATGTGCCGTTTGAGCAGCCGGTAAAACAAGAACATCCCGACTGGCTCCTTTCCGGCGAGGGCGCCTGGTGCCCGGGGGGATTATGGAACTTTGCCGTGCCTGAAGTGCAAGACTACAAGGTATCCATCTTGCGCGAGGTGGCAGAGAACTATGATTTTGACGGCATGATGGTGGACTTTGCCCGTCATCCTCCTTGTCTGCCCCCGGGCCAGCAGTGGGCCCATCGGGATGCGATGACCGATTTTGTGCGCAAGGTTCGCGGGATGCTTCAGGATGTGGCCACAATGCGCGACCGGCCCTATCTGCTGTCCGTGCGGGTACCATGCACGGTGCCGGGATGCCACTACGACGGTCTGGATATCGAAACGTGGGCGCGGCAGAACTTGGTGGATATCGTCGTGATGGGCTCCCGTTCCATCGAGGTGGATGTGGCAGGTTTCAGGCGGGCTGCGGCAGGAACGCCCATCCAGCTTTATCCCTCACTGGACGACGCGCACTCCCCGGACGGCTACCATTTTCCCCCCATCGAGTTCTTTCGGGGCATGTGCGCCAACTGGTGGCATCAGGGCGTGGATGGCATACTGGCCTTCAACCTGTATGATGCCACGCGCGAAGCATCCGAGGCGGTTGGCCCGCACGATGTGGGCAATCCCGAGGTACATCAACAGATATTCCGCGAAATCGGGGATCCGGAAGGGATGCGCTTTCTGGACAAAGTGTTCGTGGTTCCGCGCCAGTACGGTGCCGGATGGGAGGAGCGATGGCATTTCTATCACAATACCAACAGCCAGGCCACGCTTCCGGCTCCACTTCCCGAGGGAGATACGCCCACCATCTTGACGATCTATGTGGCCGATGATCTGGCGGAGCATGTGGAACGAGTCCAGCGGGTCGAGCTCAGGTTGCTGCGCTCCGGTGCGACGGCTTCTGCTGGGATCGAGGTCAAGCTGAACGGCATTCTCCTGTCCGCACCTGCGGAAACAGCAGAAGGCTGGCTGGTCTTTGGGGCCACTCCCAGACAGTTTTCGGTGGGTCCCAATTTGGTCCACATTTTGATGAGGAGTCGGGTGACAGACTCTGCAGACCCAATCCTTATTGAGAAGCTGGAAGTGCACGTGGCCTACGCTCGGTAAAGGAGCCCCAATGAAGAGAGCCCAACTGGACAAGGCAGTGATATCCTTTAGAATCGGCACGGAACAATGGATTCCCGAAAAACGCTTTAACGAACTCCTGAAACTCTTTGATAAATACCACGGCGTGACCGATGAAATCACATTTTTCACGTCCGTGAACCATCCTCCGCTTCCGCTTGAGGTGGTCCGCGCGCGCGCTGAGCTGCTCTCTGAGAGGATGTCGGTGGTGCGGAAAGCAGGCTATTCGACGGGCATCAATATCCTCGGATCGATCGGCCATCACAACGAAAATCTGCCGCATTCTCTCTCCGGCCCGTATACGCCGATGACCGATCTGAACGGGGATACCTGTTCGGGTTCGTTTTGTCCGAATGGCGAGGCCATGCGGGGGTATGTTCGACAGCTCTACGGGATCATTTCGTCAGCGAACCCCGACTACATTTGGATTGACGATGATGTGCGTTTCTATGGGCATTTACCCATCACGGAAACATGTTTCTGCGACACCTGCCTGGGCATCTTTGAGCAGGAGCAGGGCCAAGAGTATACGAGGCAATCCCTCAGGGCTGCTTTTGGCAGCGGATCGGTCCAGAGCAAACTGGCTGTGCGGAAAGCATGGCTCGTCCACAATCGCAACACAATTGCGCGATTGTTTCAGCTGATCGCACATACGGTGCATGGCATAAGGCCCGATATGCCGCTGGGGTTTATGACCGGGGAACGCTTCGTCGAGGGGTACGACTTTGACACATGGGCTCAGATTCTCTCCGGCCCCGAAGGGGCTGAGGTGAGATGGCGTCCCGGCGGGGGTTTCTACGCGGATGAGCGCATGAAAGAGTTGGTCGGTAAGTCGCACGAGATCGGTCGGCAGATTTCGTTTCTTCCCGATTCGGTCGTTTCCATCCAGTCCGAAATTGAGAATTTCCCGTATCAGCGTCTGAAGAAGGCAGCCCATACCACCGCACTGGAAGCAGCTTCCCACATCGCTGCGGGCTGCACGGGCGCGGCCTTCAATGTGCTCTCTATGTATGACGAGCCGCTTGAAGAGTATGAGCCTCTCATTGAGAAACTTTGCCGGGCGCGGCCCTTTTTCGATCTGTTGGTCCGTGAGTTGGGTGGAGCCAGGCCCTTGGGGATTCATACCGGCTGGAACAAGGATTCCTTCGCTGCCAATCAGATCGACGGGCCAAACTGGTTTGCAGGGGAAATCTGGAAGATCGGAGGCAGCCACGGGGACGAGCTCTTTGAGATTGGACTGCCCCCATCCTATGGTTCCACAGAGTCCTGCGTGACCGTTCTGTCCGGGGATCGAGTGCTGGCCTTGGAGGAGCCGGAAATAGTTGCGGCCCTCTCTTCTGGTGTCTATATGGACGCACAGGCACTCACTCACCTGAATGAAATGGGCTATGAGGAACTTACCGGCTTTCGAGTCGAGCGGTGGGTGGACGAAGACTGCATCGAAGCGTTGGTCGACCATCCGCTCAATGCCGGTTCTGTCGGGCGGCGGCGGGACTGCAGGCAATCCTTCTGGAGATGTCCTGCCGGGATCCTGACCCCTGCCTCCGATTCGGCCCAGATACTGGCCAGAGTCGTTGACTATGCGGAGGACGAGGTTGCGCCGTGCTGTATGGGCGTATTCGAAAACGCTCTGGGAGGACGGATCTGCGCTGCGGGGTATTCCCCATGGGTGTTTCTGCAGAATCTCTCCAAATCCACCCAGATCAAATCGGTCATACGCTGGCTCTCCAAAGACCAGCTGCCCGCCTATGTGTCCTCTTTCCACAAGATCACCCTCTGGGCCAGGGAACCGGAGAAGGGCAGGCTGGCGCTGGTGGCCGTAAATGCCAGTCTGGATGTGGCCGAACATGTTACGCTTTCGCTGCGTACGGATGGAAAAGAGGTCCGGGTGTTTGATCAGCACGGGGGGAAAACAAAGGTGTCCTCAAGTGAGACCACCCACCCTTACACGCGCTTTGTGTTGCCCGCGATCCCTGCTTGGGAGATGAGATTGATCGTCGCCGGATGAGCGACTGTTTCGGATGTTGCTTGATAACATGTTTTCCGGAATTGGGACTTCAGGCTTCCATAGGTTTCATCGGCGCTCACTGTCTTCCGTTTCGCAGCGTGGGTTCCTTCCGGACGGAATCCAGCCTTGAGGCTTTCATCGGTTTCCGTGTTACTCCTGGCTGCAGCAGAAAATGGAGAACCGTGTCTTTGAAATTTTCGTGACCTATAAGAGATAGGGGATTGCCATGGCCTTGTTATCCGAATATGAGGGACCTGATTCCATCGGGCGCTTTTTGGAACGTTGTTGTGATGTCTTTGCCGGGGAGAAGGATCCCAATCACTTTCGGCAATGTATGGTGCAGGACAACCAGGGCCATCCTTTCTTTGTCAACGACAACTGTTGGTGGGTCTGGACGGATCTGCAGTGCAACTTTTTTGGCACGTTTGGGTGGCAGCCCTTCATGCCGGATGACCTGAGGGAGGTGGCCTTTCGCACGCTGGATAACGCGCTTTCCCGCCAGAGCGCGTCGGGCCATCCTGTTCGCGATGCCGGTCGGGAACTCCCCGCAGGGGCCATTCCGTCCAGCGTCAATCCCGGGAGCCCCGCCAATCCCATCCCCTGGGAGCTCTTTTTCGCCAATGTGTTCTCCTTCGGGCCGGACGTGACCGTGCCCACGCGGGACAATCCCGATACGTGGCACAATGACCACGACCAGTGGTTTGACGTGGAGCTTCTGGGCATGCTGACCCTCATGGATCTGCTGCTTTTTACCCGAAGCCCTAAACGGGCCCAGGAAAGATGGCCGGTCATATTGCTCTTTGAGGGTCATCTGCGAAGCCGATTCGGCCCGAACGGGTGCGTTTTGGTCGGCGTGCAGGGAAGCCAGCTTGAGTTTTCGCAGGGGCAGCCCCGGTACATGACGGCCACGCAGTTCTATGCCCGGTCTTTCTATACAAAAGCCGCTCAGGTGGCCCGGTATCTGGACCAGGAGGATACGGCAGTGGATTTTGAGAACCGCGCGGAGGCCCTCAGAAAGTCCACAGAAGCATTTCGCTCCAAGGATGGGGCGTATATCGGCGGGAGAGGGGAAGACTGGCAGACGCTCTATGGCACAGGACGGCTGGATGGGTCCCCGTCCAGTTATTTTGAGCCCTATCCGAACAGTGTGCCCGCCATCCTCGGGCTCTTTGACAAGGAAGAAGCGCAGTCTTTGGCCCGGCGCTTTCTCGAGATCCCCGAAATGACGAAAAATGCCCTGGTTCCGTTCAATTGGCCGGAGCGTCCCCTGGATGAGTTGGATGACGAGGGCGCGTTCCCTCCCCCCGGCTGCCACGTGAACGGCGGGGCTTTCTGGATGACGACGGCAGCCCTGGCCGCACTGGTCGTTCGTGCTTCAGATGCCGAGGGCTATGCATGGATGGAGCGCCTTTTGCCGCTGCACGATGCCCGCCGCACCATCGACTACTACAACGAGTGGGGTGCGCACATCGAGACCCAGTGGCCTGAGAAGCAGCGGGACGGGATGTTCAGTGTGACTGAACTCGGCACTTACGGCTGGCCCCTTCGTGCAATGTTGGGTATTGAGCCTCGGCACAACGGGTTGTACCTGGACCCGGTGCTGCCGCCCGGCGTAGATGGGTTGTCATTTGCGGCTCCGGTCCTGTTTGGATCCTGCCGGATTAATATAGCGCTCAAGAGAAACAATGCGCCCTCGGGTGAGATCTGCCGGGTCACCGTGCAAGGAGAGGAGATCCCTGTGGGTGAGGGAACAGGGGTGCTGATCCCCGAAGAGCTGCTGGAAAACCAGACCGTCGTTTCTATTGAGGTGGGGGCAAAATAGCGTGGACAGCGATTTCACGCACGGGCGTATGGGCGAATGGTGTCCCAGCGGCATGCGCGTGTGTGCGCATTTCCGGACTGGACCTCTTGATCCGAAGGACCCGCGCCTGGAACCGAGCCACGTTAGAAGGACAAAGGAAATCGGAGGGAGCCAAAGATGACCGCGCAATCGAATGAAAAGACGCGTTCCACGCACAATTACAATGAATCCTACACGGGCAGCCATCTGGATCGGATCGCCTTTCCGCTCGGAGGGATCGGCGCAGGCATGATCTGTCTGGAGGGAACCGCAGCGCTCTCGCATGTGTCCCTGCGCAATGTGGTGGAGGTATACCACGAACCGAATGTGTTTGCCGCGCTGTGTGTGAAGGGCGAATCCCACGTCGCGCGGGTGTTGGAAGGCCCGGTGCCAAACTGGAAGGTTTTTGGCCCGGTCGGCACGGGAAATGGCGCATCCGGAAAAAACTTCGGGTTGCCCCGCTTTTCCCAGGCGGAGTTTCGTGGGCGGTTTCCCTTCGGCCAGGTGAAGCTTGTGGACCCCAAGCTGCCGGTTTCGATTGAGATTACCGGCTGGAGTCCCTTTATCCCCGGGGACGCGGATTCCTCCAGTCTGCCGGTGGCGGGACTGGAATACCGGATTGTAAACGATTCTCCCGACCCCATAGAGGCGGTGTTCTCCTTTCATGCGGAAAACTTCATGGCCACAGCGGGCGGGGATTCCTCCGTGGGGGTCATGCCCGGCGGCTTCGTTCTCCAGAATCGGGGATCGGAAGCGAAGCCCTGGGACGAGGGCTCGTGCAGCATCACGACAGACGATCCGTCCGTGCTGGTAAATGGCGCGTGGTTTCGCGGCGGCTGGTGGGATCCGCTGACGATGGTGTGGAAATCGGTGGCTCAAGGCAGGATGATCGCGTCCGGGCCTCCCACTTCTGGCGGTCCCAGCCCCGGCGGCAGTCTCTACGTTCCGGTGAACCTGGAATCCGGCGGAGAACAAATCGTGCGGGTGCGCCTTGCGTGGTATGTTCCGGCCACTGATCTGAGGGTGGGAACCGATCCCGCCTGCGCGGACGGCTGTGAGTGTGTCGCATCTGACGAGGAGCACGCCACCCATGTGCCGTGGTATGCGGGCCGTTTTGCTGGGATCGAGGAGGTGACTGGTTACTGGAGCGCCCACTATGAAAGGCTGCGGGCCGACTCCATGGCATTCTCCGAATGCTTTTTCGACACCACGCTGCCTTCCGTGGTGGTGGAGGCGATCTCCGCGAATCTCTCCATCCTCAAATCGCCCACGGTATTCAGGCAGACCGACGGCCGGCTCTGGTGCTGGGAGGGCTGCGGCGACCACAACGGGTGTTGCCACGGATCCTGCACGCACGTATGGAACTACGCGCAGGCCCTTCCTCATCTGTTTCCGGAGTTGGAACGATCCCTGCGGGAGACCGAGTTTGGCGTCAGTCAGGACGCGCGCGGACACCAGACCTTTCGAACGAACCTACCGATTCGTCCGACCACCCACGAGGGGCATGCGGCCTCCGACGGCCAGCTGGGCGGCGTCATGAAGGTGTATCGGGAGTGGCGGATCAGCGGGGACACGGATTGGTTGCGGGCGCTGTGGCCGAAGGTTCGGCAGAGCCTGGACTACTGCATGGCGACCTGGGACCCCGATCATAAAGGGATTCTGGAGGAGCCGCACCACAATACCTACGACATCGAATTCTGGGGTCCGGACGGGATGGGCACGAGTTTCTATCTCGGCGCACTCACGGCCGCTTCCGAGATGGCCGAAGCCCTGGGGGAATCGGTCCCGCTCTACCAGGAGCTTTTGATCCGTGGGCGACGTTTTGCGGAGACGACCCTTTGGAACGGCGAATTCTTCATGCAGCAGGTCGTGTGGAAGGGGCTGCGGGCAAAAGATCCTGCGAGTATGCAGTCGGTCGTCCCAAGCGCATACTCTGAGGAGGCCTTTGCTCTGCTGGAGAAGGAGGGGCCCAAATATCAGTATGGGAGCGGCTGTCTGTCCGACGGGGTTTTGGGGGAATGGATCGCGCAGATGTGCGGAGTCGGAGGGATTCTGGATCCGGTCAAAGTGGAAAGCCACCTTGTCGCCGTGCATGCGCATAACTTTCGCCCCGATCTATCGGAACACGCCAATCCGCAGCGGCCCAGCTTTGCGCTTGGAAGGGAAGCCGGTCTGCTGCTCTGCTCCTGGCCCCATGGCGGAGAACCGACACTCCCGTTTGTGTACTCGGACGAAGTCTGGACCGGCATCGAGTATCAGGTGGCCAGTCACCTCATGCTGACCGGTCACGTGGGGGAGGGACTCGAGATCGTGCGGGCCGCGCGGGACCGGTATGACGGCCGCGTGCGCAATCCCTTCAATGAGTATGAGTGCGGGCACTGGTACGCGCGTGCCATGGCCTCCTATGGGTTGATTCAGGGACTGACCGGTGTGCGATACGATGCGGTGGACAAGGTGCTTCATCTCTCCCGCCGCATCCCGGGCGATTTTCGGGCCTTTCTGTCCACCGCAACCGGATATGGCACGGTGGGCCTTCGGGAGGGACAGCCGTTTCTGGAGGTGAGACACGGCGCCATTGCAGTGGAGCGAACGGACTACAGCCCATATGAAAATCAAGAGGAAATCGGTCCGGAGGAGGCATCCTTCACACAAGAGGAATAGTATGCTTCGGAGGCATGGCGAGAATCATCTGCGAGGCGGCCACGGCATAGAGGCGTTTGCCTATGCCAGGTGAAGGGGGCGCTCTATCGTGGTGGTGTGGCACCCCAGATGAGCGCAATAGATTACACGAGCCAGTCACGAGAGGGGAATCATTGTGACTGCAGGCATCGAAAAGGGGATTGTGTCACGGTGCGATGACGTATATGAGTGCTTTCCGGATCTGACCATGGCGCAGGATGGGGGCCTGTATCTGATAGCGCATATTCACGCAAATGGGCAGGGATGGCGGATGTTCTCCTGGCGCAGTTTCGATGCCGGCGCTACGTGGGACGGCCCGCAGGATGTGGTGCTCAAAAGCCCTGCGGTGGTGTCTTCGCTCACGCAATTGGCAGACGGGAGGCTCCTGCTCGGGCTGGTCATTGACACCAAACCGGGCGGGAACCCCAAAGAATCTTACCGCCCGGCGGTTTTCTTTTCGGATGATTCCGGCAAAACCTGGTCCAAACCGACCATGTTGCCCGCAAACGACGACTATCTTCCGGACGAGGTGAGCGTTGTGGAGCTGGACGACGGGACCCTTGTCGGATTCGGCCGCAACTATGCGCTGGAGATGAAAGGTCGCCCCAATGTCACCGCCTGCAAGGTGATCTCGAAGGACGGAGGCCGAACATGGGCTGGGCCGTTTGACACGTGGCTGGTGGGATGCACGGGACGTCCGAAAGCAGCCCTGCTCCACTCAGGGGAGGTCTGCATCACCTATCGCTGTGGGACTTCCCAATGAGATGCTGGCCATGCACGTGATGACCCAGGAGGCGGCCAAATCGGAAGACTTCGCTGCCCTGCACATGCCCCTGCCCGAGGACATCCCAGCGAGGCGCGCCTGGGAAAAAGGATTGGAGCGGCCCTGGTATATGACGAGCTACTATCCGGGGCGCACCTTGGTGATCGATATGGACCGGAGCGTGCATCGGGATGCGGGCTATTCGGGGTGGGTCCAGCTTCCGAGCGGCGAGCTTTACATAGTGGATTACATCAACGACGATGCGCCTCTGGCGCACCTGCGCAACTATCGCGTGCGGCGGGAAAACTATATGCTTTTACCGGAGGGCGATCTTCCATGGCTTCATCCCTCTGGCCAGCCCTTTCGAAAAATGACCGTAGCGATGGCCAAGCGCCAGGCTCAAATGAACCTGGCAGGTGCTTGAAGCCCCAACAGTTCCACTGCCCTTTTGTCCCCTTTTCGCCGGTTACCCGGGAGAGGAGTAGCATGTTCCCATCATCAAGTGATTCCTGTGACGAAAAGCCGGGTCTGTCCGAATGGCTTGGCCGATATGCTTGCAGCGCCCAGATTCAACTGAGCCGTTTTGAGGGCTCGCATCTTCTTGATCGAGCCACTGCTCCGCTTCCATTGGCGGGCTGTAAAACGCCGGAGATTGCGTTTGGTGAAGCCACTTGGCAGTGTATCCCGCGCGTTGTCCCCGTGCCGGATCGCGAAGGCACGATCGATCTGGAAGTGTGCTTTCGCGTGATCGCAGGGGAAGCCAAACAGTGCAATGTGGGCGTGGCCTTCTCTTTCGACGACTGGTCCGCCCAAAACTACGTGCTTGTCCCCGCTGCGGTGTATAACGGCAATCGCTTTGAGTCGCGTCCGATCCCATATCCCCCGATGCTCACGGATCTGGCCGATATCGGCCCGGATGCGCCGCCGGTTATCACCGATGTGCCGCGCCTGAATCGTCACGAGGGCCCGTCACGCATCCAACTTTTGACGGGCGATGGGTCCACCCCGGCTGTGGGATTCCATGCTCCTGAATCGGCTCGCGGCTTCTGGATGCTGACCGATCAGCACACCCGGCTGGGGGATTCGGGCATCACCGTCCAGGAGAGCGCGGACAGAAAGCAGGCGACCTTCACGATCGCGGCCCCGGGCATCCGGCACGACGTCAAATATACCATGTGCACCACCCAAACGCCCTGCGATGATGTGGGCGCGAATTTTGCCCCCGGGGATGAAGTGACGATTCGTTTGCGCCTGGTATTTTTCGAAAGCCCCACGGTCCAGGCGCTCTTTGACCGCTTTGTGGAGATCCGCAAGGATCTGTCGGAACCCGTTCGGGCAGAATCCGAACTCCCCTTATCTGCGGCCATGGCGATGGTGGAGGACCGGTATAACCATTCCGGTTTCAACTGGATCGAAGCGTATGGATTCTATACGTACCGAAACCCGATTCACTATTTCGGGACCGGCTGGGCAGGCGGAATGATCCACACCCACCCGCTCCTGATGGAGGGTGGGGAGTTGTCGCACGAGCGGGTCCTCAAGACATTTGGTTTCTTTTTCAATCACATGCTGGCCCCATCCGGTCTGTTCTATGCCAACCACGACGGCGAGAAGATGCTCACGCAGTCGTCTCGCGGCCTGCCGCACGCCAAAAACTATCTGTTGATCCGAAGGAATTGCGATGCGCTTTACTTTATCCTGAAGCAGTTTATGCTCCTGGAAAAGCGCGAGCCCGACTACCGGATCCCCGGTTCCTGGTGCATCGGAGCGCGAAGATGTGCCCAGGCGCTGGTGGGCATCTGGAACCGGCACGGCCAATTCGGCCAGTTTGTGGATCACCATACCGGAGAGATCCAGGTGGGCGGCTCCACTAGCGGGGCGTTGGCGCCAGGGGTGTTGGCGCTGGCCTCGCAGTATTTTGGGGACAAAACCTTTCTGGAAGTGGCCGTGGCTTCTGGGCGGTACTATTACGAACAGTTTGTGAAAAAAGGCATCTCGATGGGCGGCCCCGGAGAGGCCATGCAGAATCCGGACAGCGAGTCTGCCTTTCACGTGCTGGAATCCTTCGTGCTCCTCTTCGAGATCACGGGCGAGCGGGAGTGGATCCAGCGGGCCACGGAGATGGCCTACCAATGCGCCACATGGTGCGTGTCCTACGATTTCGACTTCCCGGAGGATGCGCCCTTTGCCCGGTTGGGCATGCAGACCACGGGAACGATCTGGGCCAATGCGCAGAACAAACACAGTGCGCCCGGGATCTGCACCCTCTCCGGCGATGCGCTCTTGAGGCTCCATCGCGCCACGGGCGACATGTTCCCTCTGGAACTGCTTCGGGACATCGCCCATACGATCCCGCAGTATCTCTCCCGGTCGGACCGTCCCATACAGATACAGAACGATCCGGATCGCTTTGCCCCTTCGGGGTGGATCAATGAGCGGGTCAATATGAGCGATTGGGAGGGCAAGGATCACATCGGCCGGATCTTTGACGGCACGAACTGGTGTGAGACGAGTCTGATGCTGACCTACGCGGAGATTCCGGGACTCTACGTGGCGCCCGATATTGGCTTGGTCTGTGCCATAGACCACATAGAAGCGGAAATCGTCGAACACGACGACGACCATCTGATCGTCCGCACCACCAATCCGACGGCCTTTGAGGCAACGGTCAAGGTGCTCTCGGAGAATGCACACGAGCGGGCGCGTCCGCTTGCACCCAATGCGCTGGCCGATTGCCTGAAAGTCACTCTGGCGCCGGGCCAGTCTAAGGAACTGCGGTTTCGTGTTTCCGCGTGATTCGGCAGGGGAAACCGCAACCCGAAAATGCAACCGCGGATGACGCGGATGGGGCGGATTTCAGAACACAAACCGGGGCAAAGAAGCAGATCTCATTGCCGCAACTTGACTGCGCAACCGCGGAGGATGCGGTTTGGGCGGATTCCACAGGAGAGAACAAGTTCGCATTCGTTGGGAATAGCAGGCGCCCTTCGGGAGATAGCGAACACTCGAGGGTAGCACAGCGGTGTGGAGACATCTGCTGTTGGGCACTGCGGTTCTTCGGGGGGCGGATTTTCACGCATAGAAAAAAAGGATTTGCCTGTGGGCGTCGGTTTGGCTATATTTCCGGGAGGAGCGGGCAGGAACGGTTCGGATAATGTCAGCATGGTATCTACAAGGAGGGCACGATGAATTCTCTGGTGGTGGCGGTGATTTCTTTTTTTGCCTTTATTCTGGCGTATCGATTCTATGGGACGTTTATCAGTCAGCGTCTTTTCGGCATCGATCCGGGCCGGAAGACGCCCGCGCATACTTTTGAGGACGGCGTGGATTTTGTGCCCACCCGGCGGTCCATTCTGTTCGGCCATCACTATACTTCGATAGCCGGCGCAGGCCCCATTGTGGGTCCCGCGATCGCGGTGATCTGGGGATGGCTCCCGGCACTTCTGTGGGTGGTGTTTGGTTCGATCTTCTTGGGCGGCATTCACGATCTGGGCGCACTATTGGTCTCGGCCCGACACGAGGGACGCACGATCGGAGATGTGACCCGGGACATCATCGGGCCGACAACCCGCATCCTGTTTCTGCTCGTGATCCTCTTTATGCTGTTGATTGTCCTGGCCGTCTTTGCGCTGATCATCGGGCTCCTCTTTACGATGTATCCGGCGTCGGTGTTTCCGATCTGGCTGGAGATCCCCCTGGCGATCTGGCTGGGTTCCCGGATCCAGAAGCCAAATGCGAACATAAAGCTCTGGTCGGTGGTGGCGCTGGTGGTGATGTATGTGACGATCTATATCGGGGTGCAACTTCCGCTTCATATCCCGCCTGTGCTCGGGTCGGAGCTCACGACCTGGGTGGTTGTGCTGCTGATCTATAGTTACATTGCCTCCATCCTGCCGGTTCAGAAGCTACTCCAGCCGAGGGACTACATCAATTCGCACGAGCTTTTCTTCGGACTTGGGGTGATGTGCCTGGGACTTCTGATCGCCCATCCGGTCATCGTGGCCCCTGCGGTCAATCTCCATCCCGTAGGCGCCCCCCCGGTTCTTCCCTTTCTCTTTGTGATTGTGGCATGCGGCGCAATCTCCGGGTTCCACTCGCTGGTCTCCTCCGGGACCACGGTCAAGCAGATGGATCGGGAATCGGACGCCCAATTGATCGGGTATGGTTCGATGATCGCGGAAGGGGCACTCTCGGTGGTGGTGATTCTGGCGTGCACGGCCGGATTTGCGTCGCTGGACAAGTGGAATGCCCACTACATCAACTGGACGGCCGCGCAGGGATTGGGGGCCAAGATCGGGGCGTTTATCGAGGGCGGCGCCTCCTTTCTCACTCCGCTTGGGATCGGGACTTCTTTGGGAGCGGCGCTGATCGCCGTGGTGGTGATCAGTTTTGCGGCCACCACGCTGGATACGGCTACTCGTATTCAGCGGTATGTGATCGTGGAGCTTTCCCGGGCCTCGGGATGTTCGTGGCTCCAGAAGCGGCACCCGGCGACCCTGGTGGCGGTGGGGACGGCGTTGGTGCTCGCGCTGGTCAAGGGCGGCGGCACAGGCGGGATGATCCTCTGGCCGCTTTTTGGAACCACCAATCAGCTCCTGGCCGGACTCAGCCTGCTGGTGATCACGCTCTACCTGGTTAAAAAGGGCAAGCCGGCGATCTACGCGTTCTTGCCCATGGTGTTTGTCCTGGCCATGACGAGTTGGGCGCTGGTGCTCAATTTTCAGGATTTGTTTTCGAAGGGGAACTGGTCGCTGGCGACAATCGGTGGGATCGTGATGGCGCTCAATCTCTGGATCATCGTGGAGGGGTTTCGGGCGTATGTGGGGTATCGGAGGGCTGCGGGAAGTGCGGTGTAGCTTCTTTTTGGATGCGGAGTGAGCGGGGAAATAGGAAGGGCCATCGGAGGGGTTTCCGGTGGCCCTTTGGTGTTGGGGGACGATTGTTTCAGCGGCTAAAATCACATAGGATGGACCTCATAAAGAGGCATATAACTCGAAACCTCCTCCGCAAATCACTTGAGGGAATTGGCGGTGTCAATTCTCTGGAAAGGATTGTTAACTGCTTACATTATTTCAACAAAAGCATCTTTCGCACTTTCACATGTTGTTCTGTATGCAAGCGAAACAGATATATCCCGCTTGCATATCCGGTTGCGTTCCATGTCACTACGTACCTGCCTGCCGACTCACGAGCCCCCACCAATGTAGTTACCTTTTCGCCCAATATATTATAGATATTGAGGGAAACTTCACAGGTCTTTGGGAGCTCGTACTTGATCAATGTCTCAGCATTAAATGGATTAGGATAATTCTGAGGCAATGAAAAGACCTTTGGTATTGAAGTAAATTCGCTCTCGTTGACTCCCGTTGGTGCTACTACTCTCACGAATAGAGTATCGCTCGCTTCGGCTAAGCTATCATCTCTAACTGTGAATACTACCGTTACATCTCCTACGAATTCCAAGGCTGTGAAAGTAGCGACATTCTCTTCATCAATGGGGATGAGAAGCGAATCATTGGAACAGGTGGTTGACCAAGTTAGTGTTGAATCTGGGTCATCCGTATCTTCCACAAAATCGTTCAAGGTAATTCTCAAGGTGTCATCGTATGTCATAGTAGTATCTGGGATTGGCGCAACTATTACCGGCGGGTCATTGATAGGCAAGACCTCAACCGATAGTGAAGTAGTATCAGCCAATTCGCCGTTACTGACCATAACTGAAAGAGTGTCCAGGCCAAACCAATTTGCCTGAGCCGCAAAAGTTACAGTGTTATCATGAATTGAGGCTCTTACACAGTCACCATTCTCAATAGTCCAGCTTAATGTAGAATCGGGACTATCAGGATTTTCCGCATAGTCGCACCAATCAGACAAATCTATAGCCAATGAGTCATCTTCGAGAAAACGAAGAGCAGGCAGGGGTAACAGAATCGGTGGTTTTGGCTTTAAAAGTATTCGAATGTAGGCAATCTTGTTTCCTGATAGCTTTTGACGATAGTAAAAGCTGATACTCGCAGGTGTGATTTCAACTGGCAATGTGGCAACAAACAAATCCTCTGAGTTGTATGCTCGAACCTCAATCTGGTCCGATGTGGTCCAGACTGATAGTGGGGTGATAGTAAGGTCAGTATCCGTTCCAAGAGGTTGGCGAATAGCAATACCCGTCGAATCTCGTTCCTCGATGAGGTAATGATCTCCGGAGTTCAATGGCATATTGTTGTAGGCGGCAAAGATGCCAGCCGTCAGGTTGCCGTCACAATTGACAACTAGAGCACCATGTGGCGAAAGAGTGTGGTCACCAGTCTTATATGGTGAATCTTCACTCCAGTTTACAAGAATTGACACAGTCTCGAAAGTTGTCTGTGATACTTGGTCATTCAGGTAGATGAAATCTGTCATTACTTCGCCTGCATAACGGCTTATTAACCTGTGCTGGAAGGCACCTACTACATCAA
>JAZDJA010000085.1:0-3761 GCA_043804415.1 Candidatus Latescibacterota bacterium
TCGTTCCAATCTGCCTCGTTCGCATCCTCCCAGTCGGTTTCTTCGCCGTTCTCCCAACCCGTGTCCCCAGCCGATAGCTCTGCGAATCGAAGGTCATCGGTCTTTGCCTGATGGACAGCCTCTTCTCGCTTCACGTGTTCCAGATACTCCAGGATCACAGCAACGGCGTGTTTGCAGCTTGCTCCGTAGGGGCACGAGCAGGAGGAGACCAAACGTTCTTTCTTCATCTCGACCAGCGTGGCATAGCGCCTGGTCCCATGCACCCATGCGATGAGGCCGCCCGTGGCTGTTTCCGCCAGGTTGTGCACAAATCCGCTGCGCTGATAGTTTTTTCCGCGGGAAACGATCTTGCTGCCTGCCCATTCGCTCATATCGTCCCAGGTCAAGTGGTCGAAGCTTGCTTTATGGAACTGCTTCGACTGGTCGATGCTTGTCTTATTGGACTGAATAGACTTTGGAGATGGGGTGAATTTCTTTTCGGTCACTTATCCGTTCCTTTTGGCCGCAGTGGGCCAGGGCTCAATACCCTTTTTTCAATCGCGTTCCATAGGAGGAGGATGAATAGGGCGCAGCGCCGCGATTTTTCGTCGGGTGTGTTGGCGTGAATAGCGCATACCGTCTGTCTTCCAGTCCCAGACTGCCGGACCTCCCGTGGTTGGGGCCCAGTGCGAATCCCTGGTTCCGTGGCGTCGCGCACCGCTGGTGCGTGTTTCAGGGTGGTGATGGCATCGGGACCGGTCTCACTGAGGTCTACGCTGCCTCGACGTCACGATCTGCCGGACAGATTCACGGGCCGGCAACACGGGTGTGTCCCCAAGCGCCCTCGCACCGATCGCGAGCGGTCCCGGGACTCGGTCCTGGAACCGCGTTCACACGTGGTGCAAGACTATCCCGCCGAGTTCTTCAAATAGGGGCAAACGGACGCCTCACCTCTTCGATGGAAAGGCCTACGAGAACGATGCGGCTCAGGTCCGCGATGCCCAGTCCTCGCTCCTGCGCCAAGCGGATGTATGGGATCTGGAGGGGATCAAACCCCATCACGGATGTTCCGACTGCATCCACAGCCACGATGTCGGTGCCCGCGATGGTGAGATCCATGGCCACTATAGACCGATCCCGGCCTTCATCAAAGGCTGTAGTACCATCCACAATGGAGAGAATCGGCTTTACGCAAGAGGTCAAATCCGTGATGCGCTCGGGAAACGGAACATGGATGATCCCCTTCTCCGGACGCACCACGCCCATCAAGTTCTTCATGCACAAGCTGACCCTGGCGTAAGAATGCGTCCGCATCCACGCTACATCCACAAGTCCGTCACATGCAAGGACGGACTTCGGAAGACCGACCTGATGCAGACTTCTGGCATCCGGGATGGATACTTCCACCACTTCGTCGCTGTCCAGGTCCACCAGCCGGACCTCCTCCTCCTCGCACATCTGTACGTATCCGCACTCACGAAAACCGGCAAGCACATCGCCTTGGGCCGGCCCCTCTCCGACCGTAATGTCCCCGATGCCCTGCGCTCGAAGATAGTGAACGACCGCTCGGACCGCCTCGACATGCGTTCCTGCATCCGTGGTGCGTCTCTGCTCGAAAAAGTAGGGAGCAAGGTTGAACTTCACGAAGGCGCTGGACAGGCCTCGGAGGGATGGGACACTCAGTCCTTCAAGACACCTGCTGGTACGCTGATAGGGGTCTTTCCCTCGCGCGATGGATACCTCGGGGCGATGGATGGATGTCATGATGGTTGTTTCCCTTCTACAACAGAGGGGCTTGCACGGAGAAGCTGGATGACAGGGAGTCCGCGGAGACGGGTCCGAATCAGTCTCCGCCGAGTCGGATTGCCGCTCGGGCTCGCCGGGACAAACAGAAGGCGACCGGTCGTGGAGCCTCTGCGGTGCGGCATGCTGCGACGGGGGCCAAGTCAGACTCGTTCGCCGTCGAATTCCAGTTTTATCACCAGGACTTCGTCGATAAGCTCGTTTACCGGGAGCCCGCGAATGCGCAGGTACTGGGTCTGACACCACAATGCGGCACCGCGGCGGTCCAAACGCACGTCGAGTGCTTCGCCCGTGTTGAGCAGTGTCGCCTTACTCGGCAGAGCGGCAAAGTCGGAGATTATTACGCCAGTGCCTTCCGGATCCCTGTAGAGATGCACGTAGACGTTCCGGCCAAGCTGGGTCATGAGCACGTTCGTGTTGGTAGTCAGCCCGGGGGCGGGTTTTGCGTGGAAGGACTCCTTCACCTTGCTGTACCACTCACCGATGCGCGCAAGCGAGCGAGTGAACTCTTCGCCGATCGTGCCGTCGGCTTTCGGACCGACGTTGACGAGGTAGTTCCCGCCCATCGCGAGAATCCGGTCGAGGCTCTGCATCATGAACTTGTCGGTGTAGTAATCTTCATCTTCTTTATAGCCCCAACTGTGCATGCCCAGGCTTTGCCAGCCTTCGGTGCGCTTTTCGAATCCATGCCCTTCCGGCACGTGCCGTTCGGGAGTGCCGTAGTCGCCCTCGTCGAACCCGCGGTCGTTGATGATCGCCGTCGGCTGTAGATCGCGGATCATCGCATTGACCGACGGATCCCGGTATCCCGGGACATTCATGTCCCACGAGATACCACTGATTTCGCCATAGTTAGTGCATAGTTCTCGAATTTGCCCCTTCAGGAAACCCATGTAATTCGGCCAGTTGGGTTCATCTCCCGGCTCCGGTCCAGGCAGTTCGTGGTGGCGACCTTCGTTGGGGTAATTGGGATGGTGCCAGTCCACGATGGAGTAGTAAAGGCAGAGCGGGATGCTGCGTCGGTGACACGCCTCCGCAAGCATACCCACAATGTCCCGTTTGTAAGGCGAGTTCATCACGTTGAAGTCGGTGCCCTCCGTGTTCCACAGACAGAACCCGTCGTGGTGCTTGGTGGTGAGGCAGATGTATTCCATGCCAGACGACTGGAGGATATCGAGCCATACTTCGGGGTCGAAATTCACCGGGTTGAAGCGGTCTATCAGCTTCACATAGTTGCTGCGGGGGACGTTCTGCCGCCACTGTATCTGCTCATGCCAGGCGGGCAATGCGTAAAGCCCCCAATGTACGAACAGGCCAAAACGTCTGTCGAAGAACCAGTCGCGCTTGTCGTTGAAACGTTCCGGTGCTGGAGATGGGTTCATGGCAGTTTCCTTACCGTTCGGGGTTGGAGATGTTGCATACCTCTCGAAATGATGTGATTATAAAGTCATTGTTCCCGCCGCATCCTCCCTGTTTCATAAGAATATCCCCCCGCTTGATGATTCTCGCAGATCGGGTGACAGCACACTATACCACTAATCTGCGAGGTCCTCTTCTTTTCAGAAGGCTTTTGTGGAACGAGGGGGGTAAGGATTGTTCGGATTCCCGGATGTGTTTGCTTTGGCTGATCCCTGAGAACCCCTGTGATTCCTGCCCCACTGCTCTTGGGCTCTATGCCACGCTGAGAGCTCTCCGACAGGACGCAGCATCAGGGCGTGCAGAGGTCAAACCCATAAAGCTGCGCCTCGCGCAGGGAAAATTCAAGACGCACGGCTCGGTCCGCCAGTTCTGCCAGTTGCTCTGCTCTGATCATAGGGTGCGCGACGGAATCTCCGCGGATCGGCGCCCCCTCCGACCAATCGAAGCCCGGTATCGGCTCGCCGCGCTCATCCAGCACGCGGAATCGCAGTTCCCCATCGACCTTCGCGTTTACAGTAAGGGATCCGGAATCCAAGGTGACCAGCCGGGTGCGCAGCGAA
>JAZDJA010000086.1:0-3331 GCA_043804415.1 Candidatus Latescibacterota bacterium
GTGGTCACCGAGACCGACAGTGCCCTTCGTGAGGGCAGCTACGTCAAAGGCACGGTGCTGCTTGTATGCCGCAAGCGTCAGGGTGCTCATAAGACCACCCGCGACGACCTCGCCTGGGAAATCCAGGAGGAGGTAGAAGCGCAGGTACAGGCCCTGACGGGCCTAAACCAGGAGGCGAAGGGGCTCTACCGCGATGAGAACGTCTTCGGGGACGCCGACATCCAGATGGCCGGCTACGCGGCTGCTCTGCGTGTCCTCACCCGCTACGCCACCATCGACGGTCGCGACATGACCACCGAGGCGATCCGTCCGCGCGTGAAGGGGGAGACCACATTCGTGGATGGCCTCATCGCCTTCGCCGTGGACACTGCCAACCAGTGCCTCGTGCCTCAGGGTATCCCCAAGGCGCACTGGGACAAGCTCAGCGGGGCGGAACGCTTCTACCTCAAGATGCTCGACATGGAAGCGCGGGGGGCCAAAACGCTGGACAACTACCAGAACTTCGCAAAGGCATTCAAGGTGCGTGACTTCCGGGCGCTCATGGGAGACCAGCGCGCCAACCGTGCGCGGCTAAAGAGTGCGGCGGAATTCGGCCGGGCTGAGATGGGCGAAGGTTCGGAGCTGTACCAGTCGGTGCTACGCGCTGTCCTCTACGCCCTTATGGAGATCGCGAAGAACGTGGACGGCAACGAGGTGCTGGCGCACCTGATGCTCAACATCCCCAACTATTACGGTGACATGACCCAACACGAGTTGGCTGTAGATTTGGCCGATTATTTCGCCAAGCGCCTCGAAACCCTCCGCCCCGAAGAGGCCGGCGCAGCGCGTGTGCTGCGCGAACTGGTGAAAAACCAGCGGCTCGGTTGAGAGAGGTTCGTATGAGGACATTAGCAGCCCAGCCCAAGCTTTTCCACATCACCCAGATCGAGAATCTCTCGCCTATCGTGTCTGTGGGTTGCATCGAAGCCGACTGGCGCCGTTCACAACAGGGGAGTGGCCAGACCTCCATAGGCATGACCGAGATCAAGCGGCGTCGATTGTGTCAGATCGCGGTCTCATGCCACCCCGGTACGAAGGTGGGGGAATATGTGCCATTCTATTTCTGTCCCCGCTCCATCATGCTTTATATCCTTCACATGGGAAATCATCCGGATCTATTCTATCGCGGTGGGCAGCGCCCTATCCTCCATCTCCAGGCTGATATGGAAGCGGCAATCCGTTGGGCGGACGAGCATGGTGTGCGCTGGGCCTTCTCCGACCGGAACGCTGGAAGCTACTATACCGATTTTTATCGGACCCGTGAGGAGTTGGACAAGATTGACTGGAATGCGGTCAGTGCGACCGAGTTCCGGGACATGAAAGTCAAGGAAGGCAAGCAGGCGGAGTTTTTACTCCATGATGCCTGCCCTTGGCACCTTGTGGAAAAAATCGGCGTATTGAATGTGGCAATGCGCGATCAGGTCAACTCTATCCTCCAAACTGCGCAACATAAACCCATGGTGGTAATTGAAAAAACATGGTACTATTGAGCATGCATAATGAGAGGTCCTCATGATTGAATTGAAGCGAGGCGACATACTGCGCTCAGATGCCGAGGCCCTGGTCAATACCGTCAACTGCGTCGGGGTCATGGGACGGGGGATTGCCCTCCAGTTCCGCAAGGTCTTCCCTGATACTTATAAGTTCTACAAGGCGGCCTGTGACAAAAATGAACTCCAACCGGGGAAGATGCTTGTCCATGATCTCAATCGGCTCCTCAACCCCCGGTATGTCATAAACTTCCCGACCAAGCGGCACTGGAAAGGAAACAGCCGAATGGAGGATATCGAGGCCGGGTTGCAGGCATTGGTCCGGGAAGTGCGGAGGATGGACATCCATTCCATTGCCATCCCGCCCCTCGGCTGTGGCCTGGGTGGCTTGAACTGGAAGGAAGTTCGGGCGCGGATCGAAGAGGCATTCCGGGACCTGACAGATATCCATGTTATTCTCTATGAGCCGAAAGGCGCGCCCCCGGCCGAAACAATGGGCCGCGCCCAAAAAGCGCCGGCAATGACTGTCGGCCGGGCTGCCCTGCTTGGTCTGATGCGGCGCTATCTGGCGGCTGTCATGGACCCCTTTGTGACGCTTCTGGAGATCCACAAGCTGATGTACTTCATGCAGGAAGCAGGAGAGGCACTCAGGCTCAAGTATCATAAAGCGCCTTACGGGCCCTATGCCCAAAACCTTCGTCATGTTTTGAGTCTTATGGAAGGTCATTACATCTCCGGTTATGGCGATGCAGAAGACCGGCCTGACAGGCAGATTCACGTGCATTCTGAAGCTCTTGCCCTAGCAGAGAGCTTTCTTGAGCAGCACCCTGCCACCCAAGAACGCTTTCAGCGGGTTGTCGATCTGATTACGGGTTTTGAAACGCCTTTCGGCATGGAACTCCTTTCCACCGTTCACTGGGTTGGCAGCCGCGAAGGAGCCAAAACTGCCGATGAGGCCGTCGCAAAAACCTATGTCTGGAACATCCGTAAACAGATGTTTAAGGAAAAACATATCAGACTCGCTTGGGACATTCTTGAACATAAGGGATGGCTCAAGCCCATCCAAAACGCATGACATCCATCCACCGGTTCTCCTCGCGCCGCCAGCGTCTCGACCACGCCTTCCTCAGCGCCAGGCTGAAGGACGCGAAGTCCTACAAGCGTATCGCCGGCTACTTCCGCAGCTCAATCTTTGAACTGGTGGGCGAAGAGATCGCAGCCATCCCCAAGGTACAGATCGTATGCAACAGCGAACTGGATGCGGCCGATGTGGCTATTTCCAAACACGTCCGGGAGACAGCGCTCAAGGAGCGTTGGAACGAGGCGTCCCCTGAGGTGGAAGCACTGCTGCACCGGCATCACTACCGCAAACTGTACGAACTCCTCAGCAGCGGCCGGGTGGAGATCCGGGTCGTGCCCAAGGACCGCGTCTTCATCCACGGTAAAGCCGGAGTCATCGAAGCACCCGACGGCAGCAAGACGTGTTTCCTCGGCTCCATCAACGAGACCAAGAGCGCCTTTGCTCAGAACTACGAAATCCTGTGGGAAGACCTGTCGGCGGAAGGGGTCGCATGGGTTGAGGAGGAATTCGCCGCCCTCTGGCAGGACGCCTTCCCGCTCCCCGACGCCATCGTCGAAGAAATCAAACGCGTTGCCGAACGAGTAGAGATCCTCTTCGAGGAGGCGAAGACCGAGGAACTGCCAGCCGCAGCCCTCGCCGAAAGTCCCATCTACCGTGGCGGTGAACAGCTCCAACCATGGCAGCGCTCGTTCGTGACCATGTTTCTACAGCACCGGGAAAC